>NZ_VRUV01000945.1:0-928 GCF_008039455.1 Methylobacterium sp. WL116 | reverse complement strand
CCGTCGGCCCGCACGAGGCCGGCGGCGATGGCGGCCTGCGCCCGCGCCCGGCTCTCGAAATGGCCGTGCTCGACCAGCAGGAGGTCGGCCCTGATCCTGTCGCGCGTCATCGAGGCTGGTTCACGGGGAAGGGGTCACGAATGGTCCGGCCGCCGGGCTGCCCGGGCGGCGCGATCGAAGAAAGCCCTGTCGGAGGACCGGATGACGGCCTAACTAGCCCGACGTGGAGAGGAGAGCCATCACATGACACGCACCCTGCCGTTGCTCGCAGCCCTCGTCGGCTTCGCATCCGGCGCCACCGGAGCGCTCGCGCAGACCCCGCCGGCCGCGGAGTCGGCTCCGGCCGCCGCACCCCAGACCTTCACCGGCGAGATCAAGAACAACAAGGGCGAGCCGATTGGGACGCTGACGATCCGCGACGGCGCGAACGCGCTGGTGATGCGGATCGCGATCAAGGCCGGCGGCCTGCCGCCCGGCTGGCACGGCATCCACTTCCACGCGGTCGGCGACTGCTCCGACACCGACAAGTTCATGAACTCGAAGGCACACGTGAACCACGACCAGAGCAAGCACGGCCTGCTCAACCCCGATGGCCCGGACGAGGGCGACCTGCCCAACGTCTACGCGGCGGCCGACGGCTCGGTGAACGCCGAGGTCTCCAGCGAGACGCCGCTGACGGGCGACGGCGGCCTCCAGGACGGCGACGGCTCGGCGTTGATCGTCCACGCCAACGAGGACGACCACACCACGCAGCCGATCGGCGGCGCCGGCAACCGCATCGGCTGCGCGGTGATCAAGTGACCCGCACGACGATCCGTTGAGGGGCACGAGGCCCTCGGTCGAAGGCGGCCGACGCCCGGCGAGGGATGTCCCGGCCCGTGCCGACCGGCGGATCGGTCGGATCCGACGCGGCGGCGCGGTCCCCGGC
>NZ_VRUV01000944.1:0-929 GCF_008039455.1 Methylobacterium sp. WL116 | reverse complement strand
CCGCAGTCCCGGGTCGGCGGCGGCCACGGAGCGGCCGGCAGGACGGATGCCGGACCGTACCTCATCGGCGACGCGGCGCTGCCGCAGGAGCGGGACGCCCCCGCGCGCACGCTCCTGACGGCGGTTGTCTGGGCCGCGCTCTGGCTGACGCCGGTCGCGGCGATCGTCGCCATCCTCGGGCCCGACAACGTGTTCGGGCAGATCGCCCTGTTCTTCTCGAAGATGGCGATGGTGACCTTCGGCGGCGCCTACGCGGTGCTGGCCTACGTCGCCCAGCAGGCGGTCGGGCAGTTCGGCTGGCTCCGGCCGGGCGAGATGCTCGACGGGCTCGGCATGGCCGAGACGACGCCGGGGCCGCTGATCATGGTCACGCAGTTCGTCGGCTTCCTCGCCGCGTTCCGCAATCCGGGCAGCCTGCCGCCGCTGCTCGCCGGCACGCTCGGGGGCCTGCTCACCACCTGGGTCACCTTCGCGCCGTGCTTCCTCTGGATCTTCGTCGGCGCGCCCTACGTCGAGCGCCTGCGCGGCGACCGGGCGCTGGCCGGCGCGCTCTCGGCGATCACGGCGGCGGTGGTCGGGGTGATCCTGAACCTCGCGGTCTGGTTCGCGCTGCACACGCTGTTCGCCCGCCTCGAACCCGTCGCCCTCGGGCCGATCCGCCTCGAGCTTCCGGTGCTCGCGAGCCTGAATCCGTGGGCGCTCGTCCTCGCCGTCGCGGCGCTCGTCGCCGTGTTCCGGCTCAAGGCCGGCGTGATCCCGACGCTGGCGGCCTGCGCGGCGGCCGGCATCCTCCTGCACCTCGCCGGCCTGGTCGGATAGGCTGCGCGCGCGTCGTGGGGAACCGCGCCGCTGCGAAGGCGGCGACGCGGCTCAGGTTCACGCGCGCCGGCGATCACCAGCGATGATGCCAGCCGCCGTGGTGGCCGCCC
>NZ_VRUV01000943.1:0-930 GCF_008039455.1 Methylobacterium sp. WL116 | reverse complement strand
CCGCAACCGCCGCACCTCCCGGCAGAAGCGAATCGCGTCGGACCGCGCATGGCGCCGCTTCATCCGCTTCAGCACGAGGTCGTCACCGGCTGCGGCGCGCAGATCGAGACCGCGGCCTACGCCGCGATGCCCGAGGTCGCCCGCCTCGTCGGCAACGGCGACAAGCTCTCCCCCGCCGCATGGGGGCCGGACCCCGACCGTCCGCGCGATGCCGTGGGCGACGTGTTCGCCGCCCGCCACGCCGCGCCGACGCGGATCGCGGGCGTGGCCGGGCACACCCGCGCCTTCGTCCCCGTGCAGAACGGCTGCGACCACCGCTGCACCTTCTGCGTCATCCCGTTCGGGCGCGGGCACTCGCGCTCGGTGGCGCCCGCGGCGGTGATCGATCAGGTGGCGCGCATCGTCGCCCATGGCGGCCGCGAGGTCGTGCTCACCGGCGTCGACCTCACCGCCTACGGCCGCGACCTCGCCGGCGCGTCCGAAAGCCTCGGCACGCTGGTGCTGGCGATCCTCGCCGCGGTGCCGGACCTCGCGCGCCTGCGCCTGTCCTCGATCGACTCGATCGAGGCCGACGACGCCCTGATGCGCGCGCTCGCCGACGAGCCCCGGCTGATGCCGCACCTGCACCTGTCGCTGCAGGCCGGCGACGACCTCGTGCTGAAGCGGATGAAGCGGCGCCATGCGCGGTCCGACGCGATTCGCTTCTGCCGGGAGGTGCGGCGGTTGCGGCCGGACGCGGTGTTCGGCGCCGACCTGATCGCCGGCTTCCCGACCGAGACCGAGGACCAGTTCGCCCGCTCCCTCGACCTCGTCGCGGAATGCGGCCTGACGCATCTCCACGTCTTCCCGTATTCGCCCCGGCCGGGCACCCCGGCCGCGCGGATGCCGCCCGTGGCCCCCGAGATCGTTCGGGGGCGCGCCGCGCGCAGG
>NZ_VRUV01000942.1:0-930 GCF_008039455.1 Methylobacterium sp. WL116 | reverse complement strand
GGCCCAGCCCGCGGCGACGCCGGATCCGGCGATGCCGGCGCCCGCGCCGAAACCCTGACGACCCCGGCCGGGCGAGCCCCGGTCGAACGTCCCGATCCCGAAACGGCCGCCGGACCCCCGTCCGGCGGCCGTTCTCTTTGCGGGAGGCGACGGGAGGCGCGGCGCGGCCTTTGCATATCGGACGCGCATCTCGGTGAATACCGCCACTTTTCAGAAATAGCCGGCGCGTATACAGACAGGAAACACCATTCGCGTATTATATACGTGCGGTTGCAAGCACACAGTGAACGAATGCATGCCGGGGGCAGGAACATGATGCGTGCGCGGGATCCCGGAGAGCTCGGCTCGGCCCTGACGTCCTGCCGAACGGCGTTCGTCGGCGTCGCGGTGATGAGCGGCGTGGTGAACGTGCTGTACCTCACCGGCTCGTTCTTCATGCTGGAGGTCTACGACCGGGTGATCCCGAGCCGTTCGGTGCCGACGCTGATCGGGCTGATGGCGCTGGCGCTGACGCTGTACGCGTTCCAGGGGGCGCTCGAGGCGATCCGCTCGCGCATCCTCGCCCGCGTCGGGGCGGCGCTCGACGAGGCGCTGTCGGGCCGCGTGTTCGACCTCGTGGTGCGTGCGCCGCTCAAGGGGGCCGCCCCCGGCGACGGGCTGCTGCCGCTGCGCGACCTCGACCAGATCCGCGCGTTCCTGTCGGGCACCGGCCCGTCGGCGTTCTTCGACCTGCCGTGGCTGCCGATCTACCTGGCCGTCTGCTTCCTGTTCCACCCGCTGATCGGCGTCGCCGCGCTCTGCGGCGCCCTCTTCCTCGCGGCGGTGACGTGGCTGACCGACCGCGCCACCCGCAGGCCGGCCCAGGCCGCCACCGGGCACGGCCTGCGCCGCAACGGCCTGGCGGGGGCCGGGCCCGGTGGCGGCCTGGGC
>NZ_VRUV01000941.1:0-931 GCF_008039455.1 Methylobacterium sp. WL116 | reverse complement strand
GCGAGAGGGCGGCGCGGCGCGAGGCCGTGCCGGCGAGCCGCAACGTCCGCGGGAAAGGTCGGTCCGAGCCATCGTCGCCCCGCATCGCCCCCGCGATGCATCCCTAGGGAGAACCGCGGCAATCGGGGCGCCGCGTCTTCTCATCACCGCAGAATGCGCTAACCCTTGCCGCAACGGTCCCGATCGTTCGCCTGTCCGGCGCGAGGACCTGCCGATGGGACGGGGGACGATCCTTGGGCGACCGATCCTTGGGCGACGACGCGACCCTGCAGCGGATCCTGCGCGCGATCGCCGGTGGCGACAAGGGCGCCCTGCGCTCGCTCTACGACCTGACATCACCGAAACTTTACGGGGTGATCCTGCGTATCCAGCGGGATCGGAGCGTGGCCGAGGATGTGCTTCAGGACGTCTATCTCCGCGTCTGGCAGGCGGCAGGCTCCTACGCTCCGGAATCCGGGCGGCCGATGACTTGGCTCTGCGCCATCGCGCGCAACCGGGCCATCGACGGGATCCGCCGCAAGGGCGAGGTCCAGGGACCGGTGCGCGAGGACGGCGAGGACTGGGTGGAACGTCTCATCGACCCGCACGACACCGAGGCGGCGATCGTCGGACGCGGCGCGCTCGCGGCCTGCCTCGCGCGCCTCGACGAGGCGCAGCGCGCCTGCGTCGTGCTCGCCTATTGCGAGGGCTGGTCGCGCGAGGAGCTGGCCCAGCACTACGACCGGCCCGTCAACACCATCAAGACCTGGCTGCACCGCTCGCTCGGCGCCCTCAAGGGCTGCCTGGAGGAGCAGGCGTGAGCGCCGGGCCCGAGACCGAGCGCGACCTGCGCGCCGCCGAGTACGTCCTCGGCTCGCTCTCGCCCGACGAGCGCGCGGCGTTCGAGCTGGAGCGCGTCGTCGATCCCGCCACCGCGCGCGCGGTGGCGGGA
>NZ_VRUV01000940.1:0-933 GCF_008039455.1 Methylobacterium sp. WL116 | reverse complement strand
CATCAGACGGCGCGCAGCGATGGCCCTTCGGCCGGCGCCGAAGCTCAGCCCGAGCCGGAGGCCGCCGAAGCCGAGACCGAGGACGCCGAGACGGACGGCGACGAGGCCGAGACGGAAAAGCCGGCCGCCGAAGAGGTCTGAGGCCCCTCCCCCCGTCGTCGGCCCGCGCGGCATGCCGGCCAAGCGGGGATGCCTGGGCTTCAGGGTCGCGGCGTCTCGGCCGCCGCCCTCGCTTCGGCGGCCATGACCACGAGGACCTTGCGCAAGGCGCCCATGTCGCGGACCGTGTCCGGGAACGTCACCCGCGCGGTCCGGTCGCCGGCCAGCAGGTCCATGCCCTCCGGGTCGAGCCCGGTGAGGCGCCACGCGGCCGTTCCCTCCGAGGCCGCGTAGAGCGCCAGCGCGTCGGCGTGGTCGGCGTTCATGTGCTCGATCGCGCCGCACTCGCCGGCCACGATCGCCTCCGCGCCGGCGAGATCCAGAAGCAGCTCGGCCCGTGTCAGCGTCGCCGCCTTGGCGAAGCCGCCGTTGAGGTGGCCCGCCGTCGGCGCGATCGCGAAGAACCCGAAATCGGGGAAGTCGGCGTAGAGCGCGGCCTTCGGGTGCCGGGCGAGGAAGCGGGCCCGCGCGCGCGGCTCGTCGGTCCGCACGCCCCGCCCGACGACGGTCAGCCGCGGGTGGGCGAGCGGATCGCCCTTGCCGCCGGCCGAGAAGAGCAGCGAGCAGCGCGGGTCGGCGAGCAGGTTGCGGGTGTGGGCCGAGAGCTGCGACAGCAGCATCAGCGGCGTGCCGTCGACGTCGGTGGCGATGGTCACCAGCGAGGCGAACGGCGTGCCGTCGGCATCGAGGGTCGCCAGCGCGCCGGAGCGGATGCCGCGCAGCAGGCGCCGCGACAGGCCGATCGCGTCGAACGGGGCCTGCGCCGCCGGAAGC
>NZ_VRUV01000093.1:0-12125 GCF_008039455.1 Methylobacterium sp. WL116 | reverse complement strand
GCGCTCCGCGAGGCGCGCGACCGGCGCGGCCCGCTGGCGCTCGACCTGCCGGAGCGCAAGGTGCTGCTGACCCCGGACGGCGCGGTCGACCGGGTGATCGTGCCGGAGCGCCTCGACGCGCACCGGCTGATCGAGGAGTTCATGATCCAGGCCAACGTCGCGGCGGCCGAGACGCTCGAGGGCGCGCGCCAGGCGCTGATCTACCGGGTGCACGACGAGCCGGCGATCGAGAAGATGCGCGCGCTCGGCGAGGTGCTCGCCTCGGTCGGCGTCAAGCTGCCGAAGGAGGGCGCGCTCCGGCCGGCCCTGTTCAACCGCATCCTCGCGGCGGTGGCCGAGACCGAGCACGCGCTGTTCATCAACGAGGTGGTGCTGCGCAGCCAGGCCCAGGCCGTCTACGGCTCGGAGAATCTCGGGCATTTCGGGCTGAACCTGCGCCGCTACGCCCACTTCACCTCGCCGATCCGGCGCTACGCCGACCTCATCGTCCACCGGGCGCTGATCGCTGCCGGGCGCATGGGCTCGGACGGGCTCTCGCCGGACGTGACGGCCGCCGACCTCGCGCAGGTCGGTGAGCAGATCTCGGCGGCCGAGCGCCGGGCCATGGCGGCCGAGCGCGAGACCATCGACCGGCTGATCGCCCACCACCTCGCCGACCGGGTCGGCGCGACCTTCCACGGCCAGATCGCCGGCGTGACGCGGGCCGGGCTGTTCATCAAGCTGGCCGATACCGGCGCGGACGGCTTCGTGCCGATCTCGACGCTGGGCGCCGACTACTTCCGCCACGAGGAGGGCCGCCACGCGCTGGTCGGCGAGCGCACCGGCGAGACCTTCCGGCTGGGCGACAAGGTCGAGGTGAAGCTCGTCGAGGCCGCCCCCGTCGCCGGCGCGCTGCGCTTCGACCTTTTGTCGGAAGGGCGCACCCGGGCGGGAACCAAGGCCTCCGGCACCCAGGCGCCCGGCGACCGCGCCTTCAAGGCCGCCCCGAGCGGCCGCCCCGCCGGCATCCGCAACGCGGGCACGCGTCACCGCGGCTCGCGCCGATGAGGCGGCAGGGTGTATGGTGACGGCATGATGCGCGAGCCCCCCACCCGTACCGGCCTGGTCCGCTCGATGGCGCAGGGCTTCGTCGGCCGCTGCCCGCATTGCGGGGAGGGCCGGATCTTCGGGCGCTACCTCAAGGTCCGGCCCGAATGCGACGCGTGCGGGCTCGAGCTGCACCATCACCGCGCCGACGACCTGCCGCCCTACCTGGTGATCTTCGTGGTCGCCCACGTGATCGGCTACCTGATCCTCGAATCGGAGCTGAACTACGACGTGCCGCTCTGGGTCTCGCTCAGCGTCTGGCCGGTGGTGACGCTGGCGCTGGCGCTCGGGCTGCTCCAGCCGGTGAAGGGCGCGGTGGTCGGGCTGCAATACGCGCTTGGCATGCACGGCTTCGCCACGCTACCGGGAGCTAAGCCCGACGCGGGGCCGGAGGACGCGCACCTTGACCGACCCGGCCTCGACGGCGCGTCCCCCCTCCGGCCCTAAGCCGAAACCGTCCGCGGCCTTGCGCCCGCGCGACGCCGCGACGCTGATCGTGCTCGACCGCCGCAGCAGCGGGCCGAAGGTGCTGATGGGGCGGCGCAACGCCGGCCTCGCCTTCATGCCGGGCAAGTTCGTGTTTCCCGGCGGGCGGATCGAGGCGAGCGACAGGCGCATGCCGGTGGCCGGCGCGCTGCCCGACTACGCCGAGGCCGCGCTGACCCGGCAGGTGGTGCGCCCGCCCCACCATCTCGGCCGCGCGCTGGCGCTCGCCGCCATCCGCGAGACCTTCGAGGAGACCGGCCTGCTCGTCGGCACCCGCGAATACGGGCCGCCGGAGGAGGTGCCGGCCGGCTGGGAGGCCTTCGCCGCCCACGGCGTGCTGCCGGACCTCGAGGCGCTGCACTTCGTCGCCCGCGCGATCACGCCGCCGAAGCGCGTGCGCCGCTTCGACACCCGCTTCTTCACGGTCGACCGCCGCGCCATCGCCGCCGAGGAGCCGGGCCGGGTCTCGGAGGCGTCGGAACTCACCGAGCTCGCGTGGTTCACCTTCGCCGCCGCGCGCAAGCTCGACCTGCCGACCATCACAGGCATGATCCTCGACGAGCTGGAAGCCCAGGTCGCGGTCGACTTCGCGCCCTACCGCCCGATCCCGTTCCACGCCGAGCGCCGCGGCCGGCGCGAGCGCACGGTGCTGTAGGGCTCGGGCCGCGGGGCGCCCGAGCGGGTCCCCACCTTGACGGCCCCGGCCCGATCGGGCATTCACCCGCCGGTATTCGGCCGGCCACGCCCGGCCCTTTTGCGTTTCGCGCTTGCGGAATGCCGCGAAGCCCCAGGAGCGCCCGCCATGGCCAAGGCCGTCACCGTCAAGATCAAGCTCGTCTCCACCGCCGACACGGGCTACTTCTACGTCACCAAGAAGAACTCCCGCACGCAGACTGAGAAGCTGACGCAGCGCAAGTACGACCCGGTCGTGCGCAAGCACGTCGACTTCAAGGAATCGAAGATCAAGTAAGCGTTTCGGTCCGGCAGCCCGGATCGGACGACGAGGCCGCCCCCGACCGGGGCGGCCTTTTTCGTGCACGCCGGTGCGGCGCTCCTACAGGTCCGGCGCGTCGAGCGTCTTCGCCAATGTCCGCGCGATGGCGACCAGCGCCGTGATCATCGGGGTGGAGGGCTCGCGCCGCGGCGCCACCAGGCCGATCGTGTGCTCCAGCTCCGGCGCGACGATCGGGATCGCGCGCACGCCGACCATCGGCCCGAGGGCGTCGGCGAGGATCGCCGGCATCACGCTCGCCCACTTGAGCGTGCGGACATGGGTCATCAGCACGATCATCGAGTTCGATTCGAGCGAGGCCGAGGGCTCGCCGCCCGCGTCGCGGATCTGCTGGTCGATGATGCGCCGGTTCTGCATGTTCGGCGTGAGCAGGCACAGCGGCAGGCGGCCGATCTCGGCCCAGGTCACCGAGGCGCGTGCGTCGAAGGCGCCGCCTTCCGCGGTCAGCAGCCGGTAGCGCTCGCGGTAGAGCGGCACCGAGATCACCCGGCCGAGCGGCTCGTTGTCGAGGTAGGTCAGGCCGGCATCGGCCTCCAGGTTCTCGATCAACGAGAAGATGTCGGCCGAGGTGGTCGATTCCACCGTCAGCCGCACGTCGGGGTGCTTCTCGCGGTAGGGCGTGGTGAGGTTGGCCACCATCGGCAACGCGGTCGGGATCGCGGCGATGCGCAGGTGCCCGGTGAGGCCGCGGCGCAGGCCCGCCACGTCCTCGTGCATGGCGCGGCTGTCGGCGACGATGCGCCGGCCCCATTCGAGCACGCGCTCGCCCTCCGGGGTGAAGCCCTGGAAGCGCGAGCCGCGCCGCACCAGCTGCACCCCGAAGCGGTTCTCGAGCTGCTTCACCCCCGCCGACAGGGTCTGCTGGGTGACGCCGCAGGTCTCGGCGGCGCGCCCGAAATGCTGCTCCCGCGAGAGCGCGAGCAGGAAGTCGAGCTTGTCGATCATGGCACCCTCCCCGGCGGCGTGCCGGGAAGGCTATACCCATTCGGCCGACCGCGCCCGCTCAGCGGAACAGGATCAGCGCCTTGGCCAGCGTCGTCCACACGCCCCAGGCGATCGGGATGCCGACGACGGCCCAGGCGGCGAGCGCCGCCAGGCCGAAGCCGCCGCGGCCGATGCCGAAGGAGCCCGAGGGGATCGTCCCCGCCGCGCCCCGGCTGTTCAGCGCCGCCACGTCGGCGTCCGACATGAACCACTTGGCCTTGAGCGGGCGCACCAGCAGGTTGGCGACGAAGCCGAGCGCCAGCATGCCGGCGAGGATGTACATGGTGCCGTCGTAGAGGCGCGAGCCGGCGACGCCGGCATCGACCTGCGCCTGGCGGATGTAGTTGACCACCACCGGCCCGACGATGCCGGCCGTCGACCACGCGGTGAGCAGCCGCCCGTGGATCGCGCCGACGAACTGCGTGCCGAAGATGTCGGCGAGATAGGCCGGCACCGTGGCGAAGCCGCCGCCGTACATCGACAGGATGACGCAGAACGCGAGCACGAACAGCGCCTGCGAGCCTGCGGCGGCGAAGGACGGCGCACCGGCATAGAGCGCGATGCCGAGCGCGAAGAAGATCGCGTAGGTGGTCTTGCGCCCGAGCTTGTCCGACATCGAGGCCCAGAAGAAGCGGCCGCCGATGTTGAACAGCGACAGCAGCCCGACGAAGCCCGCCGCGATCGCGGCGACCTGCGCCTTCTGGCCGGCCTCGAGGGCGGAAAAGCCGACATCCGGCGCGCCGACGAGGCGGCCGCCGAAGATCTCCTGCAGCATCGGCGAGGCGATGCCGATGACGCCGATCCCGGCCGAGACGTTGAGGCACAGCACCGCCCAGATCAGCCAGAACTGCGCGGTCTTGTGCGCGTCGTCGAGGTGGACCTGGCCGTTGGTGATCATCCCCGCCTTGGCCGGCGCCGGGCTCCAGCCCTCGGGCTTCCAGCCGGCCGGCGGCACGCGGTAGCCGAGCGCGCCGGCCATCATGAACACGAAGTAGCCGGCGGCCATCACCAGGAAGGTCTGCCACACGCCGACCGAGGTCGGCGACTTGAACGCGTCCATCAGCATCGCCGCCAGCGGCGAGCCGATCAGCGCGCCGCCGCCGAACCCCATGATCGCCATGCCGGTGGCCATGCCGCGCCGGTCCGGGAACCACTTGATCAGGGTCGAGACCGGCGAGATGTAGCCGAGCCCGAGGCCGATGCCGCCGATCACGCCCGAGCCGAGCCACATCATCCAGAGCTGATGGGTGACGATGCCCAGCGCCGAGATCGCCATGCCGCCGCACCAGCACAAAGCCGCGGCGATGCCGGCCTTGCGCGGCCCCGCCCGCTCGAGCCAGCCGCCAAACACCGCGGCCGAGGCCCCGAGGAAGACGAAGAACAGGGTGTACATCCAGCCGAGATCGGCCACCCGCCAATCGCAGGTGGTGGTCACCAGCGCGGTCGCCAGCGACATGTCCGGGCAGGCCTTCGACGCGGTGATGCCGAGGGCGCGCGAGAGCGGCAGCCAGAACACCGAGAAGCCGTAGGCCATGCCGATGCAGAGGTGGATCGCCAGGGCCGCCGGCGGCACGAGCCAGCGGTTAAACCCGGGTTTCGCGACGATGTATTCGCGCGACAACCAGGATGTCGGCCGCTCGCGCAGCAAGGTGACGTCGGCGGTCCGTGCGGTCATCGGTGAAGTTCCCCCGAAGCGGCCCTGTTGAGCGGGCCGTCAATCGAGGTGAATTCTAAGGATTGAATTCAAGCGCGACTATCCGCGGATGTCGACGAGTCGGACGTTTCATCCGTCCGATCGTGACAAAACCGCGCCGGCGTCAACCGGCGTCGCTCGCACCTTCGCCGAGCTTCTGCGGATCGCGGGTGGCGGACCGCACCGGGCTCTCGGCCTCGGTCCGGCCCTCGCGCATCGCGCGGACCACGAGCGGGTCGACCCGCTCGCCCATCGCCGGCAGGCAGGCCTCGAGGCTCGCGAGCATCTTCGGGGTCCAGAACGCGACCACGTGCTTGTGGATGCCGGTCACCGCCTCGTCGTCCGGGTAGGACCGGAAGAAGGACGCGATCTGGTTGGCCATTCGCACCAGCTTCTCGTCGCTCGTCAGCGCGCTCATCGAAAACCTTTGCTTGCCTGCGTTGCCGAACGATGCGCGAGCAGCGCGTGTCCCTCCCCCCGCAGAGGGGGGAGGGAAGAGCCTGCCGCTACTCCGCCGCGTCGAGCTGCTGCGCGATGCGGGTGAGCGAGAAGTCCTCCTCGTAGAACTTCGCCTGCCAGTCCGACGGGCGGTTGGTGCGCCGGACCTGCACCGCCGTGACCTTGTACTCGGGGCAGTTGGTCGCCCAGTCCGAGAAGTCCGTCGTGATGACGTTCGCGCCGGTCTTGGCGTGATGGAAGGTGGTGTAGACCACGCCCGGCTGCATCCGCTCGGTGATACGCGCCTTGAGCGCGATGTCGCCCGACCGGCTCTCCAGCGAGACCAGGTCGCCGTCGACCACGCCGCGGACCTCGGCGTCGAACGGGTGGATCTCCAGCACGTCCTCCTCGTGCCAGCGCGAGTTCTCGGTGCGCCGGGTCTGCGCGCCGACATTGTACTGCGACAGGATCCGGCCGGTGGTGAGGATGAGCGGGAACTTCGCCCCCGTGCGCTCCTCGGTGGCCACGAACTCGGTGATCATGAACCGGCCGAGGCCGCGCACGAACCGGTCGACATGCATCATCGGCGTGCCCATCGGCGCCTTGTCGTTGCAGGGCCACTGCACCGAGCCGAGCTCATCGAGCTTGGCGAAGGAGACGCCGGCGAAGCTCGGCGTCAGCGCCGCGATCTCGTCCATGATCTCCGACGGATGGCTGTAGTCCATCTCGTAGCCCAGCGCCTTGGAGAGCAGGATCGTGCCCTCCCAGTCGCCGTAGCCGCCCATCGGCGGCATCACCTTGCGC
Source organism: Methylobacterium sp. WL116 (assembly GCF_008039455.1). Classification (NCBI taxonomy): domain Bacteria; kingdom Pseudomonadati; phylum Pseudomonadota; class Alphaproteobacteria; order Hyphomicrobiales; family Methylobacteriaceae; genus Methylobacterium; species Methylobacterium sp. WL116. Next base: position 5,622 of record NZ_VRUV01000093.1, on the reverse strand, counting down.
ACGCGCGAGATCCGGCGCTCGGCGTTGGTGAAGGTGCCGTCCTTCTCCAGGAACGAGGCGCCCGGCAGGAAGACGTGGGCGTACTTGGCGGTCTCGTTCAGGAACAGGTCCTGGATGACGATGCACTCCATCGCCATCAGGCCGGACGTGACGTGGTGGGTGTCCGGGTCCGACTGGGCGATGTCCTCGCCCTGGATGTACATGCCCTTGAAGGCGCCATCGACGGCCTCGTCGAGCATGTTGGTGATGCGCAGGCCCGGCGCGTTGTCGAGCTTGGCCCCCCAGAGCGCCTCGAAGCTCTCGCGGGTGGCGTCGTCCGAGACGTGGCGGTAGCCCGGCAGCTCGTGCGGGAACGAGCCCATGTCGCAGGAGCCCTGGACGTTGTTCTGGCCGCGCAGCGGGTTCACGCCGGCGCCGAGCTTGCCGATGTTGCCGGTGGCCATGGCGATGTTGGCCATGCCCATCACCATGGTCGAGCCCTGGCTGTGCTCGGTGACGCCGAGGCCGTAGTAGATGCCGGCGTTGCCGCCGGTGGCGTAGAGCCGGGCGGCGGCGCGGAGCTCAACGGGGTCGATGCCGGTGTATTGCGCCTGCGCCTCCGGCGAGTGGCGCTCGTCGGCGATGAAGCGGGCCCAGGACTCGAACTCGGCGAGGTCGCAGCGCTCGCGCACGTAGGCCTCGTCGATCAGCCCCTCGGTGACGATCACGTGCGCCATCGAGTTGATGAAGGCGACGTTGGAGCCGGGCTTCAGCGGCAGGTGGTGCGTCGCCTTGATGTGGGGCGACTTCACCAGGTCGATCTTGCGCGGATCGGCGACGATGAGCTTGGCGCCCTGGCGCAGGCGCCGCTTCATCCGCGAGCCGAAGACCGGGTGGCCGTCGGTCGGGTTGGCGCCGATCACCAGGATCACGTCGGACTGCTCGACCGACTTGAAGTCCTGCGTGCCGGCCGAGGTGCCGAGCGTCGACATCAGGCCGTAGCCGGTCGGCGAGTGGCAGACGCGGGCGCAGGTGTCGACGTTGTTGTTGCCGAAGGCGGCGCGCACCAGCTTCTGGACGAGGTAGGCCTCCTCGTTGGTGCAGCGCGACGAGGTGATGCCGCCGACCGAGTCCCGGCCGTAGGTCGCCTGGATGCGCTTGAACTCGGAGGCCGCGCGGCCGATCGCCTCCTCCCACGACACCTCGCGCCACGGATCCGTGATCTTCTCGCGGATCATCGGCTTGGTGATGCGGTCCTTGTGGGTGGCGTAGCCGTAGGCGAAGCGGCCCTTGACGCAGCTGTGGCCCTCGTTGGCCTTGCCGCCCTTGTAGGGCACCATGCGGATGATCTTGGTGCCCTGCATCTCCGCCTTGAACGAGCAGCCGACGCCGCAATAGGCGCAGGTCGTGACCTCCGAATGCTCGGGCTGGCCGTGCTCGTGGATCGACTTCTCCTGGAGCGTCGCGGTCGGGCAGGCCTGCACGCAGGCGCCGCAGGACACGCACTCGGATTCCATGAAGTTGGTGTTGCCGGCCGCCACGCGGCTGTCGAAGCCGCGGCCCTCGATGGTGAGCGCGAAGGTGCCCTGCACCTCCTCGCAGGCGCGGACGCAGCGGTTGCAGACGATGCACTTCGACGGATCGTAGGTGAAGTACGGGTTCGACTCGTCCTTCGGCAGGTACTTCTCGGCGGTGGGCACGACGTGGTTGTCGCCGTCGTAGCCGTAGCGCACGTCGCGCAGGCCCACGATCCCGGCCATGTCCTGCAGCTCGCAGTCGCCGTTGGCCGCGCAGGTCAGGCAGGTCAGCGGGTGGTCGGAGATGTAGAGCTCCATCACGCCCTTGCGGAGCTTGGCGAGCTTGTCGGTCTGCGTCCGCACCACCATGCCGTTCTCGGCCGGCGTGGTGCAGGAGGCCGGCGTGCCGCGCCGCCCCTCGATCTCCACGAGGCAGAGGCGGCAGGAGCCGAACGGCTCCAGCGAATCCGTCGCGCACAGCTTGGGGATCTGCGTGCCCGCCGTCATCGCGGCGGCCATCACCGACGTTCCGGCCGGGACGGTGACGTCCATGCCGTCGATGCTCAGCGTCACCGTCTGATCGCTGACGCGGATCGGGGTGCCGTAGTCGATCTCTTTGATGAGGGCCATGGACGCCTCCCTACTCCGCCGCGACGGGCAGGTCGCCCGCGCGCGAAAAGTCTTCGGGGAAATGGGTGATCGCGCTCATCACGGGCATCGGCGTGAGCCCGCCCATGGCGCAGAGCGAACCGTCGGTCATGACCTCACAGAGGTCGGCGATGACGGTGAGGTTCTTCTCCGGGCTGATCCCGGCGATGACCTTGTCCATCGTCTCGACGCCGCGGGTCGCGCCGATGCGGCACGGGGTGCACTTGCCGCAGGATTCCGTGGCGCAGAACTCGAAGGCGAAGCGGGCCTGCTTCGCCATATCGACGGTGTCGTCGAACACGACGATGCCGCCGTGGCCGACGAGACCCTTGTTGGCTGCCATCGCCTCGTAATCGAGGGGCGTGTCGAGCAGATGATCGGGGAAGTAGGCCCCGAGCGGGCCGCCGACCTGCACCGCGCGGACCGGGCGGCCGGAGAAGGTGCCGCCGCCGTAGCCCTCGATCACCTCGCGCAGCGTGATGCCGAAGGCGGTCTCGATCAGGCCGCCGTGCTTCACGTTGCCGGCGAGCTGGATCGGCAGGGTGCCGAGCGAGCGGCCCATGCCGTAATCGGCGTAGGCCTTGGCGCCGTGCTCCAGGATCCAGGGCGTCGCCGTGAAGGTCATCACGTTGTTGACGAGCGTCGGCTGGCCGAGGAAGCCCTTCAGCGCCGGGATCGGCGGCTTGGCGCGGACGATGCCGCGCTTGCCCTCGAGGCTCTCCAGCAGCGAGGTCTCCTCGCCGCAGATGTAGGCGCCGGCGCCGAGCCGCACCTCGAGGTGGAAGCTCTTGCCCGAGCCCATCACGTCGTCGCCGAGGACGCCCGCCGCGATGCCGTTGGCGATGGCCTCTTTCAGCGTCGCGAAGGCCTGCGGGTACTCGGAGCGCAGGTAGATGTAGCCCCGCGTCGCGCCGACGGCGACGGCAGCGATGGTCATGCCCTCGATGAGGTTGAAGGGGTCGCCCTCCATCATCATCCGGTCGGCGAAGGTGCCGGAATCGCCCTCGTCGGCGTTGCAGACCGCGTATTTCTGGTGCGACTGCGCCAGCATCACCGTGTTCCACTTGATGCCGGCGGGAAAGCCGGCGCCGCCGCGGCCGCGCAGGCCGGATTCGCGGACCTCGCCGACGGTGCCCTCGGGGCCGAGCCGCAACGCGGCCTCGAGGCCGCGATAGCCGCCATGGGCCTTGTAGTCGTCGACCGAGACCGGATCGATCACGCCGCAGCGGTGGAAGGTGAGCCGCTGCTGGCGGGCGAGGAACGGGATCGCCTCCGGGTCGCCGAGGCGGAGCGGGTGGTCGCCGCCCTCCGCCAGGCCGGCATCGAGGAGCGCGTCGACGTCGGCGGGCGTCACCGGGCCGTAGGCGACGCGGCCCTCGGGGGTCGCGACCTCGATCATCGGCTCGAGCCAGAACAGGCCGCGCGAGCCGGTGCGGACGATCGACACGTCGAGGCCGCGGCGCTCGGCGCCGGAGAACAGCGCGCGGGCGACGCGGTTGGCGCCGAGGCCGAGGGCCACGGCGTCGCGGGGGACGTAGAGGGTGATGCTCATGGGGGTGCTCATGCGCGCGCCTCGCTGAGGGCCGCGTCGAGGCTGTCGGCGGTGAGGCGTGCGATCGGCTCGCCGTCCACCAGCGCCGCCGGGGCGTTGGAGCACAGGCCGAGGCAGTAGACCGGCTCGACCGTCGCGTTCCCGTCGGCGGTGGTGCCGTGCCAGCCGGTGCCGAGGCGCGACAGGATCTCGGCGTGCAGCCGGTCCGAGCCCATGGCCTGGCAGGCCTCGGCGCGGCACAGCTTCACCGCGTGCCGGCCGGTCGGGTGGGCGCGGAAGTCGTGGTAGAAGGTGATGCAGCCGTGGACCTCGGCCCGCGACAGGTTGAGCGCATCGGCGATCAGCGGCACCGCGCCGGCATCGACGTAGCCGAAGGTCTCCTGCAGCGCGTGCAGGATCGGAAGGGTGGCGCCTTCCAGGTGACGGTGCTCGGCGATGATCCCGGAAGCGCGCTGCGCATCCCAGGGCTCGAAACGCGGCATGATTTCCTGCCCAGATTGTTCCCGTTCTAAGTGGCGACTGGAACAGAAATGCCGATTGCATTCAATCGTGCAGATCGGTCGCTCGACAAAGGTCTTCTGTCGAAATCGAGGGTCCGGCCCTCTGCTTCCCTACGGACGAACCCGCGAGCGCGGCATTTTCAACACGTCCGATTTGTCATGCTGCACCGCAACAGAACGGAGCGTCGGAGCGCACGTCATGCTGCCGTGCAATAAACTACCGGTTCGCATTCCGGCCTCAACCCTCGGATGGTTCGGCCCACGTTCGTCTGCAACCATCGACGGGCACACCGAAACTTTCTTTTCGCCGGCATGAAACCCTGGACCAAAGCACGACTTGACAAGCCCTAGGGGCAGTCTTGGAGCTGTCCGTCAGGCTTACGACGGCGCTGGCAACGGGATGAATAGGGCGCCGAAGGTGACGAATTCCATGGTCAAGAGCGATCTCCACCCGCCGCATTCCGGGCCCGGGTCCGATCCGGTGCTCTACGGGGTGGCCGCCGGGCTCGCCGAGCTGTTCCCGCCGGTGACGGCGCACCCGCGCCCGGTCCACGATCGCGACCGGGCCGAGACCGACGAGCCCGACCAGGACTGAGGCGACGCGCCCCGAGCGCGCAACCCGACGCGTCTTCCGTCGGAGCGCGTCCCGCGGCGATCGTGATCAGAGCGCGTCCCGCGCCGTGTCCTGCCAGCGCACCAGCGGGGTCGTGAGCGCGACCAGCAAAGCGTCGGCGAGCTTGCCCGCCACCGCGAAGGCGATGATCGCGGCGAGGATCTGCTCGGGCTTGGAGAATTGCTGGCCGTCGATCAGCAGGTAGCCGAGACCTTCGGACGCCCCCATCAGCTCGGCCGCGACCACGAACAGGAAGCCGAGCCCGAGGCCGGTGCGCAAGGCCGTGACGGTGGCCGGCAGCACCGCGGGCAGCAGGATGCGCCGCACCTGCGCCGCCCGCGACAGCCGGAAGATCCGCCCGACCTCGACGAGCTTGCGGTCGACCGAGGCGATGGCGCCCGCGACCCCGACATAGACGGGGAAGAACACCCCGACCGCGATCAGCATCACCTTCGGCGTCTCGAGGATGCCGAACCACAGGATGAACAGCGGCACCCAGGCGAGCGACGGCACCGCGCGCAACGCCTGCAGGCTCGGGTCGACGAGCCGGCGCAGGGTCGGCAGGGTCGCGGTCAGCGCGCCCGCGACGATCCCCGCCGCCGCGCCGAGCGCGAAGCCGAGGCCGACGCGCACCAGCGTCGCGGAGACGTGCATCCACAGGTCGCCCGAGCGGGCGAGCTCCCACAGCGTCGCCGCGATTCGGCTCGGCGGCGGCAGCAGCCGCCCCTGCGCCAGGCCGGCACGGACCGCCGCCTCCCAGCCCAGAGCCAGCGCCAGCGGAAGCAGGAGGCCGAGGCCGGCCCGGCCCAAGCG
>NZ_VRUV01000939.1:0-937 GCF_008039455.1 Methylobacterium sp. WL116 | reverse complement strand
GTGGCGACCTGCCCCGGCGCGCCGGCCTGCGCCTCGGGCTCGACGCCGACGGGCACGGATGCCGCACGGCTCGCCGAGGCATTCCGGCCGTTCGCCGCGAGCGGGATGACCGCGCACGTCTCCGGCTGCACCAAGGGCTGCGCACATCCGGCCCGCGCCGACCTGACGCTGGTCGCCCGCAACGGACGCTACGGCGTCGTCCTCGACGGCTCGCCCGGCGATGCGCCGGCTCTGGAACTGACTTTCGACGCGGCGCTGGAGCGCGTATGGAGGGCGAAATCCGGTACGCTGGCACAGGCGTTCGGCCCCTCCCCCTCCCCTCGGCAAGCCTTCGCCGAGCCAGCCATCGGGACCACGATATGAGCGCCCGCCACGAATACCTGCGCGACGGCGGCGCGATCTACGCCCGGTCCTTCGCGATGATCCGTGCCGAGGCCGACCTCGTGCGCTGGTCCGGTGCGGCCGAGCGCGTGGTCGTGCGGATGATCCACGCCTGCGGCATGACCGACCTGCCGGCCGACGTGGAGATGTCCGAGACTTTCGCCCAGGCCGGCGAGGCGGCTCTGCGCGCCGGCGCGCCGATCCTGTGCGACGTGCGGATGGTCGCCGACGGCTGCACCCGCGCCCGGCTCCCGGCCGAGAACCGCGTGATCTGCACGCTGACCGACCCGCGCGTGCCCGCGATGGCGGCCGAGATGGGCACCACGCGCTCGGCCGCCGCGATGGAGCTGTGGCGCGAGCACCTGCCCGGCAGCGTCGTGGCGGTGGGCAACGCGCCGACCTCGCTATTCCGCCTGCTCGAATTGCTCGACGAGGGCGTCGCGCCGCCGGCGGCGGTGATCGGCATCCCGGTGTCTTAAACAAAACTAAGAGCCCACAATAAAGGCGCATATATCGTATTCAGTGATCTGCAGTAAAAAAAAAAAGGGGGGGGGGG
>NZ_VRUV01000938.1:0-938 GCF_008039455.1 Methylobacterium sp. WL116 | reverse complement strand
GCCCAGGCCGGGCGCTCGGCCGGACCCGCCTCGGACCGGCGCCGCTCCAGCTCGGCGTCGTCCACTAGGAGATCGATGCGACGGGCCGCCGTGTCGAGGCGGATGCGGTCGCCGGTGCGGACGAGCCCGAGCGAGCCGCCGTCGGCCGCTTCCGGGGTGACGTGCAGCACGATCGTGCCGAAGGCGGTGCCGCTCATCCGCGCATCGGAGATGCGGACCATGTCCTTCACCCCAGCGGCGAGGATCTTCTTCGGGATCGGCAGGTAGCCGGCCTCGGGCATGCCGGGCGCCCCCTTGGGGCCCGCGTTCTGCAGGACGAGCACGTCGTCGGGGCCGACGTCGAGGTCGGGGTCGTCGATCCGCGCGGTCATGTCGGGGATCGAGGCGAACACCACCGCGCGGCCCTCGTGCTGGAGCAGCGCCGGGCTCGCGGCGCTGTGCTTGATCACGGCGCCCCGCGGCGCGAGGTTGCCGCGCAGCACCGCCATCGCGCCCAGCGGCTTGATCGGGTTGTCCCGCGACCGGATCACCGTCTGGCCCGGGACGTCCTCGGCCGCCGCGGCCACGTCGCGGAGCGTCCCGCCGGCCACCGTCCCGGCGTCGAGGTCGATCAGGTCCCCGAGCTGCGCCATCAGCTTCGGGACGCCGCCGGCATGGTGGAAATGCTCCATGTAGTGGTCGCCGGACGGCTTCAGGTCGACCAGCACCGGCACCGCACGGCCGAGCCGGTCGAAGGCGTCGAGGTCGATTCCGTGCGGCGTGCGGTTGGCGATGGCGGTGAGGTGGATCAGCCCGTTGGTCGAGCCGCCGATCGCCTGGAGCACCACCTGCGCGTTGCGGAACGCGTCCGGCGTCAGGAGCTCGCTCGGGCGGGGACCGCCCAAGACCGCCATCTCGGCGGCGCGCCGGCCGCTGGCCTCGGCGAGCCGGATGCGCTC
>NZ_VRUV01000937.1:0-942 GCF_008039455.1 Methylobacterium sp. WL116 | reverse complement strand
GCCTTTGCCGGAGCGCTGCCTTGACCCGCCCTCGCCTCACGCTCGCCGCCGGCCTTCTCGGCGCCGCCGTCCTTCCCGTCCTGGCCTTGCCATATACGGGGCCTCGACGACGGGCCGTTCGGAGGCCCGACCCCGCATCCCGCGACGACGCAGCTCGAACCACCATGGCCGCATGAGCGCACTCGCCCACAGACGCTTCCTGAAGATGCACGGCGCCGGCAACGCGATCGTGGTGCTGGACCTGCGCGGCAGCGGCGTCCGCGTCGCCGCCGCCGAGGCGCGCGCCATCGCGGCCGACCCGTCCTCGAGCTTCGACCAGCTGATGGTGCTGCACGATCCGCGAAGCCGCGGCACCGATGCGTTCATGCGGATCTACAACACCGACGGCTCGGAATCGGGCGCCTGCGGCAACGGCACCCGCTGCGTCGCCTACGCGATGCTCGACGACCCGGCCATGGCGCGCCCCGTCGAGACCGGGCGGCTGGTCCTGGAGACTGATGCCGGCCGCGTGGAGGTGAAGCGCGTCGCCGAGCGCTCCTTCACCGTCGACATGGGCCGCCCCCGGCTCGCCTGGAACGAGATCCCGTTGCGCGACCCCTTTCCCGACACGCGGCGGATCGAGCTGCAGATCGGGCCGATCGACGACCCGATCCTGCATTCGCCGGGCGCGGTGAACATGGGCAACCCGCACGCGGTGTTCTTCACCGACCGCGACCCGGACACGTTCGACCTCGGGCAGATCGGCCCGATGCTGGAGAACCACCCGATCTTCCCCGAGCGCGCCAACATCTCGATCGCGCAGGTCCGGGGGCGGGAAGCGATCAAGCTCCGGGTCTGGGAGCGCGGCGCCGGGCTGACGCTCGCCTGCGGGAACGGCACCCGCTGCGTCGCCTACGCGATGCTCGACGACCCGGCCATGGCGCGCCCCGTCGAGACCGGGCG
>NZ_VRUV01000936.1:0-944 GCF_008039455.1 Methylobacterium sp. WL116 | reverse complement strand
GGGCCTGCTCCGCGGCGAGGCGGGCGCGCTCGGCGGCCGGGTCGGGCACCGGCACGGCGCCGAGCAGGCGCTGCGTGTAGGGATGGCGCGGGTCGTCGTAGAGCGCGTCGCTCTCGGCCAGCTCGACGATGCGGCCGCGCCAGAGCACGGCGACCCGGTGGCAGAGATAGCGCACCATGCGCAGGTCGTGGGAGATGAACAGGTAGGACAGCCCGAGCTCGGCCTGCAGGTCCTGCAGCAGGTTGACCACCTGCGCCTGGATCGAGACGTCGAGCGCCGCGATCGGCTCGTCGGCGACGATGAAGCTCGGCTTGAGCGCGATGGCGCGGGCGATGCAGATGCGCTGTCGCTGGCCGCCGGAGAACTGGTGCGGGAACCGCCCGGCGAAGCGCGGCTCCAGCCCAACCCGCTCGAACAGCCCGGCCACTGCCGCGCGGCGCTCGGCCCGGCCCATCTCGGGCCGGTGCAGCTTGAACGCCTCGGAGACGTAGTCGCCGACGCTCATCCGCGGGTTGAGCGCGGCGTAGGGGTCCTGGAACACGGTCTGGATGCGGGCGCGCATGCCGCGCATCGCTCGTGGCGAGAGCTTGGCGAGGTCCGTGCCCTCGAAGGCGACGGTGCCCGCGGTCGGCGGGTTCAGCATCGTCACGGCACGGCCGATGGTCGACTTGCCCGAGCCGGATTCGCCGACGAGCCCCAGCGTCTCGCCGGCGCGGATGTCGAAGCTGACGTCCTCGACCGCCCGGAACACCGAAGCCTTGCCGCCCCACCACGAGCGCAGGGGATAGTGCTTCGAGAGGTTGCGCACCGAGACGATCGGATAGTCCGGGGCCCGCATCACCGTGCCTCCTCCGCTTCGCGCGCCAGGATCGCCGGAAGGTCGTACCAGGCCGCGACGAGGTGGCCGGGCGCGGCGCCGGCGGCCTGGACGAGCGGCGGCGCCT
>NZ_VRUV01000935.1:0-955 GCF_008039455.1 Methylobacterium sp. WL116 | reverse complement strand
TGACGGCGCCGGCCGGCTCGCGGCTCGGCGCGGGCGCGGCCTTGCCGCCGCCTTTCTCGTTGAGGCGGAACTCGACGTCCTCCTGGAACTTCCGAAGCTGCTCCTTGAGCTGCCGGTTCTCGTATTGCAGCGTCTCGATCTGCCCGGCCATCATCCGGGACTGGTTCTCGATCCGGTTGAGGCGCACGACGAATTCGGAGGCGTCCTGCGCCGCGGCCGGGGCGGCGAGGCTGAGGACGGCGCAGGAGGCGAGAAGCAGGCGGCGGAGCATGGTGGCACCGGTCGTGACAGGGAGCGCGCAAGGTCGGCGCGAGGCCGGTAGCAGATGCGCTCCAGCACGGCAAAGTTAAGGCGATGCCGGCTCGGGGCCCCTCGAGCCGCACGGCGAGGGCGGGCCTAGGGGGCCGGCCGCATGCGGCGGCGCCGCGGAGGTTGCCGCCACGACCGGCCTAGTGTGAGATGCCCGCCGCGAAGTCCCGAACGGCCGGATGCGAAGCCCCCATGCCGCAGGAACGGATCATCGTGGAAGCGACGGCGTCCGCACCGGTCGATGTCGTCCGGGACGCCTACACGATGCCGGATCGGATCACGCAGTGGAATTTCGCGTCCGACGATTGGCATTGTCCGACGGCGACCGTCGACCTTCGGGAAGGCGGCACGTTCACGGCGCGCATGGCGGCGAAGGACGGCAGCATGGGCTTCGATGTCGCGGGCACCGACACCAGGATCGTCCCGAACGAACGGATCGAATACGCCTTCGGCGACCGTCATGCGGTGGTCGAGTTCACCGCGTTGGGCGACCGGACCGGCGTGACGGTCGCGTTCGATCCCGAGACCGATGTCCCCATCGCGCAGCAGCGCAGCGGCTGGGCCGCCATCCTCGGCAACCTCTGCCGACACGTGGCGAGAGGGCGAGCCGCGCCGGACGCGTCGGCCGGACGCGTCCGGCGCGGCT
>NZ_VRUV01000934.1:0-956 GCF_008039455.1 Methylobacterium sp. WL116 | reverse complement strand
GCGAGGACGGTCAGTCCGTAGAGATACCACATGACTCGGTATCGCGCGGCCGAACCGCCCAGTTTCCCGATTCGGATCGCCTGCGACGAAATGGTGGCGGCCGACGAGGGTGTAGGCGCGGTCGTGGACCCGGTTCATCTCGGCCTCGAGGCGGGCGCGCAGGGCCTCGAACGTCTCCGGGTCGGGATCGCGCGGCACGAAGACCGCCTCGCCGAACACCACCGCGCCGCGGCCGAACGGGAGCCCAAGGCAGGCGCGGTCCCAGCTGCCGAAGCGGATGTGGCGGCTCGTCACCACCGCCACCGGCACGATCGGCCGGCCGGAGAAGCGCGCCAGGGTGAGGATGCCGGCATCGGCCCGGCGCGAGACCTTCGGAACGTCGGCCGAGAAGGCGACGATCTCGCCGTTCTTCAGGGCCCGGATCATCGCGCGCAGGCCCTCGGCGCCGCCCTTGGCCTTGGCGTCCTTGACCACGCGGCCGCGGGCGCCGGAGGCGCGGATCACCCGCACGCCCATCCGCTCCAGGGCGATGGTGTTGATGTTGCCGTCGGGATTCTTCGAGATGATCGTCGCGACCCGGTCCACCGGCCGCCCGGCGAACGACACCATGATGTGCTGGCCGTGCCACATCCCGGCGATGAACGGCGACATCCCGTCGAGCCAGGGATCGGCGCCGGCGGGCTCGATGGTGAAGCGGTTGGTGCGGCGCACGAGCGTGAGGTAGCCGGCCGCGAGCCGTCCCAGGGCGCCCTGCACGGCCGGATGGCGGATGACGCGCTTGCCCAGGCTCATCGTGCCGAAGCCCGGCGCACCCGGCCCCGTGCGGACGGGCCGCGATCGCCGGGCGAGGCCGCGCAATGCTGCGGCACGCGAACGGCGGGAACGGTCGGCGTAGGATTCATGTCTCGCTTTCCGAGGCTCGGCCGGGCTTGCGCGGGGGCGCGACGGCCGGAGGG
>NZ_VRUV01000933.1:0-964 GCF_008039455.1 Methylobacterium sp. WL116 | reverse complement strand
GGAGAAATGGGGCACCCGGGGGCGGGTGTCGGGTCGGCGCAACATGAGGATCCATCCTTACAGATGGGCGCACCTCGTCGGGGAGGCGTGTCCCGCCGCCGGGATGCGCCGATGCCGGCGGCCGTGCAAGGGCCGGATGCCGGTTCTCGCCGGCACTGCTGCCCGGAACGCGTTGCGGAAAGGATGTCCGTCTCGCCGCCGGCATCGGATGCGCGCTGTCGGCCCGTCGCATCCCTCCGCTCCAGGGACGCAGCGTGCCTTCCATCATCGGAGACCAGGCCTGCTCTCCGGGAAGAGGTCGTGTCGCCGCGAGGCGGCTCTCATCGCGAAGAGGTAGGACCGCTCAGCACATGGCCGTTGCCGTCACGGATGTCTCTTGCCCTGCGGCCGGCTTCACCGTCTCATGGGCCCGATTCGAGCGTTCAGGTTGCGCGATCGCGCAGAGCGGGGACCTATTCATGAGCATTCGAGCACGCCAGATCGCGATGATCACGACTGCGATGGCGATGATGATCGGCATGTCGATGTGGATGCGTAGCACCTGGGGCCTGACGAGCGATCGCGCTTACGGATTTTCGGGTGTCTTTACGTGGGCTGTCGCGATCATCATCGTTGGCCAACGGTACGCACGGGTGCATCTGAGCCTTTCAGACTATCACGCCATCCACTCGGCCGGATTTGGCGCCCTCTTGCAGGGAGCGATGGCGTCAGGATTTGCACTGGGCCCATCGGGTGATGATCCGAGCACGGTGCTGGCGTGCCTTGCGATGGTTCCCGCCCTGGCAATCGACACCATCAGCCTGCGTGCCTTGTTCTCACGTGAAGAGCGAGAAATTCTCGAGAGCCATCGAGGCTGGTGGCGCGCGAAGTCTGCGACGGACGGGCCTGCGAAAGCCGAGTCGATCTCGTAGCCGTTCCGTCTCCGAACATTCGTCGGGTCGGATGCCTCATCCGTCCTGCGACG
>NZ_VRUV01000932.1:0-967 GCF_008039455.1 Methylobacterium sp. WL116 | reverse complement strand
TACGCGCCGGCGCTCGATCTGGATCGGGGCTGAGGCGGATCCGGCGGAAGGGCGCCTAGTCGCGGCGGTCGTTGCCGGCGGTTACGCGCTGCGCCCCGAAAAGCCCCGCCTGGCGATCATGCCGTCCTCCCGCCGAGGCCCTGCCCTCCGCCGGGCGGCTTATCGCGGGATTTGCGGCGATGGGCCAGCCGTCCGCGGCCGCATCCGGCCCGGAGCGGCCGCGAAACCCGCACCGCGGAAGCCCGGTTTGGGCGCTGTCGGGTCGGACGGATCGGCGAACCGAAGAAATTCTTCACGGTTTCTCCATCGATCATGCGTTCGATGCAGCATTCGCGTGCGAAGACGCACAAGACCCGAGCCGGGCACATGACTGCCACCGCGTGCGGCCCGGTGGTGCCCGCCGGGCACGAGGCCCAGATTCAGGGCCATCGCAACCGCACCCGCTTCAGGACCTTTCGCCGTGGACGTCTCGACCGCCAAGACCCTCGTCTCCGCCGTGCTGGTCTGCGCCATCGTGCTGTTCAGCGGCATCTCGCTGCGGATGTTCGTGCTGGAGGTCGGCCGGGATCTCCGCAGCGCGCGGGCGCAGCGCGTAACCGCCGGCAACGACCGCCGCGACTAGGCGCCCTTCCGCCGGATCCGCCTCAGCCCCGATCCAGATCGAGCGCCGGCGCGTAGACCGCGTCGCCGAGCCGCCGCAGCGGCCCGTGCGGGCCCGTGCGCTTCCACAGCCGCGTGTTCAGCGCCGCGACCGGATCCTGGCCGGGGACGGCGAACCCTTCCGCGACGAGCGCCTTCAGGATCTCGCCCGCATGCATCGGCCGGCCGGCGCGCACGAGGATGCCGCAGGCGGCCTCGACCAGGGCGCGGCCGTAGCGGCGCGCGCCGACGGGATCGACCTCGAACGCGACGGGCACCCGCTCCGGCAATGGCTCGGGAGCGGGAGGCTCGGCCCGGAGGGCGGCGC
>NZ_VRUV01000931.1:0-967 GCF_008039455.1 Methylobacterium sp. WL116 | reverse complement strand
CGCGCCAGGGCAAGTCCTCATGTCGGCGCGCGCGGCGGCACGACCGGTCGCGCGGGTGCTGCCGCGCGGACCGGCGGCTCGGGAGCACCGGCAGGCCCTGGCCGCTCCGCCGCGGCCCGCGCAGGATCGCTCGCGATCTCGTTGCGGACACAACAAAGTTTTCAAGCCCGAGGCGGGAATCGAACGAGGGTATTGGCGCGCCGGGACGGAAAAGCAGGCGACTAATACCGAATCCGCGAAGGCTCCGGCCGTCTCGACGACCGGCTCCGCCATTGGACACCAGCGCCGCAGGGGGTCGGACTGGACTCCGGGTGCGGCGCTACACTCGTTTTTTTGTGTTGGAAGCCTTTCCATCAAGTTTAATCGAACGGAAACAGACCTTGCGCATTGCGTTGAGATGTTAGACATCATAGCCGCCTTGCCTGAACAAGCTGGCGTCAGCTGAAAATTTCCCAACCCTTGGGCTGCGTTGACGTCGGACGTGTCGAGGGAAGTCGGACCGGGGAACGATCGATGATGAACGACAACGGCATGGAACCGGATTACATCGCTCTGGCGGCAGAGATCGTGTCGGCCTTCGTGAGCAAGAATTCCGTTCCGGTCCCGGAATTGAACGGGCTCATCGTCTCGGTGCACACGACGCTGGCCCAGCTGGGGAACGGCGCCGCCGCCGAGAAGGTCGAGCCGCCGACGCCCGCGGTCTCGATCAAGCGCTCGGTCACGCCGGACTTCATCATCTGCCTGGAGGACGGGAAGAAGTTCAAGTCGCTGAAGCGCCACCTGCGCACGCGCTACGACATGACCCCCGACGCGTATCGCACCAAGTGGAACTTGGCGGCCGACTACCCGATGGTCGCGCCGAACTACGCCGCCGCCCGCTCCGAGCTCGCCAAGACGATGGGCCTCGGCCAGCAGCGTCGCAAGACCCGCGGCAAGGCCGCACCCGAGGCGGCCGCCGCTCCGGCCC
>NZ_VRUV01000930.1:0-968 GCF_008039455.1 Methylobacterium sp. WL116 | reverse complement strand
CTTGAGCCTCATGGTCGGCGATAAACGATGAAGGGGCCCGATCGGGCCCCTTCATCGTTCAAGCTGCGGCCGCCATTGGCCTGGTTTTACTCCGCCACAGCGGCCTGGAATTGGTCCGCCCTTTACATTTGGAGATGGCTTTTATCACAATATCGTTACACCGGCAGCCGCGCCTTCAAGTCCAAAGATACTTGTTGCATTAACCCCGAATATAAGCGTTTTATATGCGCGTCCTACGCAGTATAGCGTTAATCCGAAACTGAGGACCTTATCTTTGCATCCTTGCGAAACCACCTGCCTAAATGATTCAGTTCAAACATACGCGAAAACCGCTCTTTACTACCGCAGCCAAAAACCCGAGATCACGGAGGATTTCCGCGAAGCAAAGCATTTGAAATACAATTTTCTGCAAAATCCGATTGATGCTTTCATAGCGCAAATCTCATGAGCCTTGGCGGGAGCAATGGCCAAAGCCAGACATACGAAATGCCTAACCCTCGGCTACCATCTCATCTGCCTACTGCTCCGGTACCATCCCGCTCAGGTCCACTCCGAACGCTTGACCCACATGCGCGATGGTCCCCGCGCCCGCCTGTTGGTCCGTCTTAGGGCCCTTCAGCGCGGCGGAAGCCGCACGGTGCTTACAGCTTGCTCGAAAATAGCCACGCGCACCTTCGGGTGAGCTATCAGCAACCTGCCGGCTGCTTCTCGGCACGCAGACACAGTGCCCGTAAGCGACGCCTGCGGCCTAGACCCCCTCTTCTTCAATGCCTCTTCTGCACTCTTCAAGCTTCTCGGTGCTGCTGTACTCAAGGTGACCAAGAAGCAGGACGCCTCAAGTCGACTACCCCCTGTAGTCTACCTCTCACCGGGCAACTCTGAGCCGGCATCTAGCCCGTCACCGAGTTGGCATCGGGCCTCCCTCACTGCCAGGTCTTGATACACCCATGATAGGTGCAGTCCTGCCC
>NZ_VRUV01000092.1:0-12168 GCF_008039455.1 Methylobacterium sp. WL116 | reverse complement strand
GCGGCGGACGGCCGACCCGGGCGGAAGCCGCGCGGCGCGAGGCGCGCATCGTCGAGGTCGCCACCCGCCTGTTCATGGAGCGCGGCTTCGACGCGACCTCGATCGACGCGGTCGCGGAGGCGGCCGGCGTCAGCAAGCCGACGCTGTATTCGCGCTATCGCGACAAGCGCGCGCTGTTCGAGGCGGTGCTCGACGAGCGCATCCGCGAATGGCTGGCCCCGCTCTCGGCCGCTGCCGAGACGCAGGCCCTCGAGGCCAACCCGCGGGACGCCGCGACCGTGCTGGACGAGCTCAGCCGCAACCTCCTCGCCCGTGCCCATGCGCCGGGCGCCGCCGCGCTCACCCGCTGCATCGCCGCGCAGGCGATGCAGTTCCCCGATCTGGCGCGGCTCGCCTACGAGGAGGGCTGGATGCGCGGCGTGCGCGCGGTCGGCCGCCTCCTCACGGTGATGGCCGCGCGGGGGCAGATCGCGGTCGACGACGCGGAGATTGCCGCCGACCTGTTCCTCAATCTCGTCCTCGGCCGCAGCGCGAAGCAGGCGCTCTACGGCATCGCGGTCGACCCGGAAGCTCAGGAGAAGCGCCGCCGCGCCGCGGTGGCCCTGTTCCTCGCCGGCTGCCGCCCCCTCGCACCCGAGCGCAGGTGAAGCCGGCGGGCTGGAGAAGAAAGCAGGCTTGCCAAGAAAGTCGAACGTCTTGTTCGAAACTATTCGGGTTTTCGGATCGGCAAGACGGGCCCATCTTCGCTTCATCGGACGGCGGCCACCGGGTCGCCTCGCCTCAGATCGATGGAGCCCCCCATGTCCAGCATCCTCAAGGTTTCGGTTCTCGCCCTCTCCCTGGCGGCCGCTCTGCCCGCCGCCGCGGTCGCGCAGAGCTACACCGCGCCGGCCGGCATCCCCACCGAGACCGCGCCCGGCACGGTCTCCGGCCGCCCCGTCGAGCGCGGCGTCGGCCAGGCCGCGCCGAGCGCCTACGATGCGATGGTCACCGGCTCGGTCGGCCGCATCCAGGCGCACAAGCCCGCCCGCCGCTGACCCGGCGGCGCCGACCTTGCTTGCCGGATCGCCGGGGCCGGACGCGCCCCGATCGTTCGAGGATCCCGGCATGCGCGGCCCCGGAACACCGACGCTGGACCAGCTCGGGGTCTTCCTCGCGGTGGTCGAGGCCGGGAGCTTCGCCGCGGCGGGCCGTCGCCTCAACCGGGCCACCTCGGTGATCAGCTACGCGGTGGCCAATCTCGAGCAGCAGCTCGGCCTGCCGCTGTTCGACCGCGACGCGACGCGACGGCCGCAATTGACCGAGGCCGGGCGCGCGGTGCTGGCGGAGGCGCGCATCGTCGCCCACGGCGTCGACGCCCTGCGCGCCAAGGTCGGCGGATTGCTGAGCGGGCTCGAGGCGGAGGTCAGCCTCGTCGTCACCCTGCTGATGCCGGGGCCGCGGCTCGTCGATGCGCTCAAGGCGTTCCAGGCGCGGTATCCCTCGGTGGCCCTGCGCCTGAACGTCGAGGCGCTCGGCGCGGTGCAGCAGCACGTGATCGACGGCCGGGCGGCGATCGGCATCGGGGTCGAGCTCTGGCAGCGGGAGACCGACCCGCTCGAGCTGGTCTCCGTCGGCGAGGTCGAGATGGTGGCGGTCGCCGCGCCCTCCCATCCCCTGGCCGCCGCCGACGGGTCGGTGTCGGGCCTGGCGCGCGAGCACGTGCAGCTGGTGATCTCCGACCGCTCTCCCCTGTCGGAAGGCCAGGAATTCGGGGTGATCGCGCCGCGGACCTGGCGGCTCTCCGACATGAGCTCCAAGCACACCCTGCTGCTGGCCGGGATCGGCTGGGGCAGCATGCCCGCGCACCTGGCGCGCGCCGACCTCGAGGCGGGGCGCCTCGTGGCGCTGAAGCTGCCGGAGGCGACGCGCCGCCTGCTCCCGCTCACCGCGATCCACCGCACCGACCGCCCGCCCGGCCCGGCGGGGCGCTGGCTCATCCGCCGCTTCGTGGAGCAGGCCGAAGGCTGAGCGCCGCCCTCCGGGCGACGCTCGCGTCTTCTTGATGCCGCCCGGCGGTCCCCGCCCGGGCCGGCGCGCCCGGACTCGGAGCAAAGGCGCCCCCGGTGAGTTCCCTCGCGTGGGGGCGGCGCCGCGCCGTCCGCGCGGGTCGGGGTTCGGTTTCGGAAGGACGGATGGCTCAGGACACGGATCCCACCGGTGACGGGTGGACGCTCGCCAGCTTCACCGCCGCGATCCACCGGGGCGGCGTCGGCCTGTGGGCTTGGTCGCCGGAGCGGCGGCTCGCCCAGCTCGACGGCCTCTGCCGCGCGTTCTGGGGCACGACCGAGCCGGTGGTGGGCATCGACGCGCTGTTCGCGAAGGTGAACGCCGAGGACCGCCCGGGCATGATGCGGGACTGGGCGGCGAGCGCCACCGATCCGCAGGCCTACAGCTTCGACTTCCGCATCGGCGACGGCGCCGACGCCCGCTGGATCTCGGCGCGCGGCATCGGCGGCGAGGCCGGCCGGGTCGGGGAGTGGGTCCAGGCCATCTTCCTCGACATCACCGACCGCAAGCGGGCGGAGGATGCCGAGCGGCTGCTGACCGCCGAGCTGGCGCACCGCGTCTCGAACATGTTCACGGTCGCCCGCGCGCTCACCGCCATCGTCGCCCGCGAGGCCACGTCGACGCCGCACTTCGCCGAGGACCTGTCGCAGCGCTTCGGGGTGCTGCACGAGGCGACCGCCCTGGCGACGCGGTCGAACCGGGCTGACCGGGGCGACGTGCGGCTGCGGGACCTCGCCGAGCGCATCCTGGCGCCGTACCTGAACGGCGCCAACATCGCCGTGGACATCCCGGACGCGGCGGTGGCGCCGCCCGACAAGGTCAACGACTACGCGATGATCGTCCACGAGCTCGCCACCAACTCCGCCAAGTACGGGGCGCTGGCCGGCGGCGGCACGCTCAGGCTGGTCGGTCGCGTCGCCGACCGCGCGCTGACGCTGGACTGGACCGAGGGCGGCGCGCCGTCCGGGACGCCCAAGGCCGACGGGACCGGGTTCGGGTCCCGCCTGCTCAAGCAGACCATCGAGCGCAGCCTGGCGGGGCGGTTCGACCGTACCATCGACGCGGCCGGGCTGCGGTTCCGGATGGTCGTGCCGACCCGATGACCGGCCGGGCCCGCCTTCGGGGCGGATCGATGCCGTTCCCGGTCGCCGATCCGAGACACGCGCGCACCAGCCCGACCCGAATCGCGGTTCAGACCCCATGGCGCTCCTGCTAGACGGCCCGGCGTGACCACAGCACCGCACCAGCCCATGCCGGCCGAGTCCGAGGCGAGCCGCGTCCGCCGCGAGACCCGCCGCATCCTTTCCGAGATCGCCGGCGGGGCGGACGTCACCGACCCGTTCGCGGCCGCGGTGCGGGCCACGCGCATGCCGATGATCGTCACGGACCCGCGCCAGCCCGACAACCCGATCCTCTTCGTCAACGCGGCCTTCAGCCGCCTGACCGGCTATGCCTCCGAGGAGATCATCGGGCGGAACTGCCGCTTCCTCCAGGGGCCCGACACCGACCGGGACGACGTCGCCCGGGTGCGCGCGGCGATCGCCGCCCGGCAGCCGATCGAGGTCGCGCTCCTCAACTACCGCAAGGACGGCACGACCTTCTGGAACCAGCTTCTGCTGGCCCCGGTGAAGGACGCCGCCGGCGAGGTCGCGTACTTCTTCGCCAGCCAGTACGACGTCACCGCCGACGTGCTGCAGCTCGCGGCTCTGCGCGGCGAGAACGCCGCCCTGTCGGCGGCCCGCGCCACCGACGCCGAGCGCCTGCAGTTCAGCGAGATGGCGCTGCGGCTGGCGACCGAGGCGGCCGAGATCGGCACCTTCGACCTCGACGTGGCCGCCGACGCGCTGACCCTGTCCGAGCGCACCCGCGAGCTGTTCGGCCTCGCCCCGGACGCCGCGTGCGATCGCGCGACGCTTCGCGACGGCCTCCACCCGGACGACCGGGAGACGGTGCTGGCGGCGCTCGCCGCCGCCCTCGATCCGGAGCGGCGCGCGCCGTTCGAGGCCGAGTTCCGCGTCGTCTCCAAGGCCGACGGCACGGTGCGATGGGTGTCGGCCAAGGGGCGCGGCCTGTTCGACGGCCGGGGCCGGGCCTTCCGGGCGCTCGGGACGATGGTCGACGCCACCGGCCGCCGCGAGACCGAGGAGCGCTACACGGCGCTGTTCGAGGCGGTCGACGACGGCTTCTGCATCATCGAGTTCATCGACGGGCCGCACGGTCCGGCGAGCGACTACGTCCACATCGTCGCCAACCAGGGCTACGAGCGCCAGACCGGGATCGCCGGCATCGTCGGGCGGACCCTGCGCGACCTCGCGCCGGAGGAGGCCGAGGGCTGGCTCGCGCTCTACGGCGGCGTCCTGCGCACGGGGGAGTCGATCCGGTTCGAGCGCCCGTTCCCGCGCGCGGGCCGCCACATCGAGGTCTCGGCCGCCCGGATCGAGCCGGCGAGCCGGCGCCAGGTCTCGGTGCTGTTCCGGGACGTCACCGGCCGCCGGCGCGCGGAGGCGGACCTCCAGGCCAGCGAGGCGCAGTTCCGGGCCTTCGCCGAGGCCGTGCCGAACCAGATCTGGGGCGCCCGCCCGGACGGCACGCTGCATTGGTTCAACGGCCAGGCCTACGCCTATACCGGCGCGGCGCCGGGGGCGCTGAACGCGGCCGCGACCTGGTCCGACCTGATCCATCCCGACGACCTGCCGGCGGCGCGCGCCGGTTGGGACCGCTCGGTCGCCACGGGCGAGCCCTACGAGGTCGAGTTCCGCATCCGCGGCGGCGGCGGCTACCGCTGGTTCCTGGCGCGGGCGCAGCCGGTGCGGGACGCCGCCGGCGCTCTGACCCAGTGGGTCGGCACCCACACCGACATCGACGAGCGGCGGCGCCAGGCCGAGGAGCTCGAGCGGCAGGTCGCCGCCCGCACCGCGGAGCGCGACATGATCTGGAAGGCGTCGTCCGACCTGCTCTGCGTCGCGAACTTCGAAGGCCGCTTCGTCAGCCTCAACCCGGCCTGGGCCGCGACGCTCGGCTGGACCGAGGCCGAGATGAAGGCCGGCCCGTTCCTGGACCTGGTCCACCCCGACGACCGGGCCGTCACCGAGGCGGCCGCGGCCGGCCTGGCGCGGGGCGACGCCCAGCTGTCGTTCGAGAACCGCTACCGCCATCGCGACGGCGGCTGGCGCTGGCTCTCCTGGAACGCGGTCCCGAACGGCGGCCTGATCTACGCCACCGTGCGCGACGTCAGCGCCGCCAAGGCCCAGGCCGAGGCGCTGGCGCGGACCGAGGAGGCGCTGCGCCAGTCGCAGAAGATGGAAGCGGTCGGGCAGCTCACCGGCGGCCTCGCGCACGACTTCAACAACATGCTCGCGGGCATCGTCGGCTCCCTGGAGCTGATGCAGACCCGCATGCTCCAGGGCCGGATGGGCGAGCTCGACCGCTACATCGGCGCCGCGCAAGGGGCGGCACGCCGCGCCGCCGCCCTGACCCACCGCCTGCTCGCCTTCTCCCGCCGGCAGACCCTGGCCCCCAAGCCGACGGACGTGAACCGTCTGGTCGAGGGCATGGAGGACCTGGTGCGCCGCACCGTCGGGCCGGGCGTGTCGGTCGAGGTGGTCGGGGCCGCCGGGCTCTGGCCGACCCTGGTCGACCCGAGCCAGCTCGAGAACGCCCTGCTCAACCTCTGCATCAACGCCCGCGACGCGATGCCGGAGGGCGGCCGCATCGTGGTCGAGACCAGCAACCGCTGGCTCGACCGGCGCGCCGCCCGCGAGCGCGACCTCGAGCCGGGGCAGTACGTCGCGCTCTGCGTCTCCGACAACGGCACCGGCATGGCGCCGGACGTGGCGGCGAAGGCGTTCGACCCGTTCTTCACGACCAAGCCGATGGGCGAGGGCACGGGGCTCGGCCTGAGCATGATCTACGGCTTCGCCAAGCAGTCGGGCGGGCAGGTGCGGATCTACTCCGAGCCCGGCAAGGGCACGATGGTCTGCATCTACCTGCCCCGCCACCTCGGCGAGGCCGAGGCGGTCGAGGCGGTGCCCGACCTGTCGGACGCCGCGCGGGCCAAGCTCGGCGAGACGGTGCTGGTGGTCGACGACGAGCCGACGGTGCGGATGCTCGTGACCGAGGTGCTGGAGGATCTGGGCTACGCGGCGATCGAGGCGGCGGACGGCGCCTCCGGCCTCAAGGTGCTGCAGTCGGACGTGCGCATCGACCTGCTGGTGACCGATGTCGGGCTGCCCGGCGGGATGAACGGGCGGCAGATGGCCGACGCGGCGAAGACCGCGCGGCCCGGCCTCAAGGTGCTGTTCATCACCGGCTACGCGGAGAACGCCGCGCTCAACCACGGCCACCTCGCCCCCGGCATGGAGGTGCTGGTGAAGCCCTTCGCCCTGGAGGCGCTCGCGACCCGCATCCGCGGCCTGATCGAGGGGCAGGCCTGAACGAACGCGGTCCGCTGCGGCGCTCCGCGCGTCCCGGAGGTGCGCGAACCGTTCAACGGAAAAAGGGCGCCCGACGGTAAGTCGGGCGCCCTTCGTCGAGGACACGTCGCGTCGCGGGCGCAACGGCGCCCGCGACCGGCGCCTCAGTAGCCGTAGCCGTAGGCCGGGTAGCCGTAGCCGTAGGCGGGGGCGTATCCGTAGGCCGGCGCGTAGCCGTAGCCGCCGTAGTACCCCACCGGGCGGCCGTAGCCGTAGCCGCCGTAGCCACCGTAGCCGCCGTAGGAATTCGCCACGATCGCGCCGGCGGCGAGGCCGGCGATGCCGAGGCCGATCGCGGCGCCCGGGCCGATGCCGCGGCGATAGCCGTAGCCGCGTCCGTATCCGCCGCGGAAGCCGACGCCGCGATAGCCGTAGCCGCCGTGACCGAAGCCGCCGTGGCCGTAGCCGCCGCCGTAACCCCAGCCGCGGGCCTCGGCGGGGGCCGATGCCAGCATGCCGAGCCCGAGCAGTGCGGTGGAAGCGAGTGCGAGCTTGCGCATCCAAGATCTCCTGTCTGGGTGAGTATGGCTCTTAAAACGACCTCGGCCGCACCGCGTTCCAACATCGGTGGTGGTTCGACATGTCACAGTGTCGTTGAACCAGCGTACCGGTGAAGGCTTCGGCCTCGCGCGGGAGCGCGAGCGCGCGAGTTCCGGCCCGGCGCCGGGGTCCCGGCCGGGATCTTGCTCCGCCATCCGCGTTGACCGGAGGCGACCGCGTGGAGCATGAAGGCCCGTCGGCGCCGCGGGCACCCGCATGGGAGCTTCCGTCGCCGAAAGCCGTTCTCGGACGGGCATGATGGTGGCGACCATGCCCCATGGAAACGGACGGCATGGACGACGAGATCGAGCGGCTGCGCAGCGAGAATCAGAGGCTCGAGGCCGAGGTCGCGCGCCTGCGCGAGCGGAACGCGTCGCATGTCAGGCTCCCGGATTCCGGCCAGCGCACGTCCGGGGCGGATGTCGACCTGCTGTTCACGGCGGCGGAGAAGACCCGCATGCCGCAGATCGTCACCGACCCGAACCTCCCGGACAACCCGATCGTGTTCGCCAACCGGGCGTTCCAGGCCCTGTGCGGCTACTCGGCCGACGAGCTGATCGGCCGCAACTGCCGCTTCCTGCAGGGGCCGGACACCGATCCGGCGGACATCGCCAAGGTGCGCGACGCCATCGCCGCGCGCCGCGACGTGGTCGTCGAGATCCTGAACTACCGCCGCGACGGGTCCACCTTCCGCAACGAGCTCTACGTCAGCCCGGTCTTCACCGCCGAGGGCCACCTGCGCTACTTCTTCGCCAGCCAGCTCGACGTCACCCGGTTCCGGACCGAGGAGGGCATGCTCGCCGAGAGCGAGGCGCGCTACCGCACCCTGTTCAATGCCCTCGACGCCGGCTTCTGCGTCATCGAGCTCCGGTTCGACGCCGACAGCCGCGCGGTCGACTACCGCTTCGTCGAGGCGAATCCGGCCTTCTCGCGCCACACCGGCCTCGACGACGTGGTCGGCAAGTGGGTGAGCGAGGTGGTGCCCGACCTCGAGCGCAGCTGGCTCGATACCTACGGGCAGGTCGCGATGACGGGCCGGGCCGTCCGCTTCGAGAGCGGCGTCGTCGCGCTCGGGCGCTGGTTCGAGGTCCAGGCCCTGCGCATCGGCGATCCGGTGCAGCACCGGGTCGCCCTACTGTTCAACGACGTCACCGACCGGCAGAAGGCCGAGAGCGTGCTGCGCGACACCGCCCGCGACCGGACCACGGAGCGCGACCTGGTGTGGCGGGCGAGCCGCGACCTCCTCGTGGTCTGCGGCTTCGACGGCCTCTACCGCTCGGTCAACCCGGCCTGGCACGAGATGCTGGGCTGGTCGGCCTTCGATCTCGTGCGCACGTCCTTCAGCGACTACGTCCACCCCGAGGACAGGGCGGCCGCGACCGCGGCGTTCGAGCTGCTGCGGGAAGGCCAGGTCCTCGACAGCCTCGACGTGCGCATGCTCACGGCGGACGGCGACTTCCGCTGGGTGTCGTGGAACGCCATCCCGCAGGAGGACCACTTCTACGCCGCCGGCCGCGACGTCACCGAGCGCCGCGCCCTGGAGGAGCAGCTCCGGCAGTCGCAGAAGCTGGAAGCGGTCGGCCAGCTCACCGGCGGCGTCGCGCACGACTTCAACAACCTGCTGACGGTGATCCGGTCCTCGACCGACCTGCTCAAGCGCCCCGACCTGCCGGAGGAGCGCCGGCAGCGCTACATCGGCGCGATCTCCGACACCGTCACCCGCGCCGCCAAGCTCACCGGCCAGCTCCTCGCCTTCGCCCGGCGCCAATCCCTGACCCCGGAGGTGTTCGACGTCGGCCGCAGCGTCGCCTCGGTCGCCGACATGGTCGGCACGCTCACCGGCGCCCGCATCCGGGTCGTCACAGACGTGGCCGCGAACCGGGACGGTCGCGGGAACGAGGTGCCCTACCTGATCGACGCCGACCCGAGCCAGTTCGACACGGCCCTGGTGAACATGGCCATCAACGCGCGCGACGCCATGGACGGCGAGGGCCGCCTCGACATCGGCGTGCGCCGCGCCTCGGCGATCCCGGCGGTGCGGGCCCATCCCCGCATCCCCGGCGACTTCGTCGCCGTCTCGGTCCGCGACACCGGGACCGGCATCGCGGCGGCCGATCTCGATCGGATCTTCGAGCCGTTCTACACCACCAAGGGCGTCGGCCAGGGCACCGGGCTCGGCCTGTCGCAGGTGTTCGGCTTCGCCAAGCAGTCGGGCGGCGAGGTGCTGGTCGAGAGCACGCTCGGCCGGGGCACCACCTTCACGCTTTACCTGCCCCGCGAGGTCGGGCGGTCCGTGGCGATCGAGGAGGACGGCGAGCCCGAGCCCCTCGCCGACGGGCACGGCACCCGCGTCCTCGTGGTCGAGGACAACCAGGAGGTCGGCTCCTTCGCCACCCAGGCCCTGCGCGAGCTCGGCTACGAGACCGTGTGGGCGATGAGCGCCGAGGAGGCCCTCGCCGTCCTGTCCGCGTCGCCGCGCTTCGACGTGGTGTTCTCCGACGTGGTGATGCCCGGGATGAACGGCATCGACATGGCGCGGGAGATCCGCCACCGCCACACCGGCCTGCCGGTCGTCCTCGCCTCCGGCTACAGCCACGTGCTCGCCGAGCAGGGCACCCACGGCTTCCCGCTCCTGAAGAAGCCGTACTCGGTCGAGGACCTGTCCCGCACCCTGCGCCGGGCGGTCACCCGGGCGGCCTCGCCGGGGGCCTGACGCGCGGGGCCCCCCTCGATCACGGCGCTCGCGCAGATCCTGCCGCGCGGCGTGGCCGCGACCGGCTCCGCGCGGGCCGGATCACCCGGAGACCCGTCCCGCATGCCCCGTCGCATCCTCATCACCGGCGCGAGCGTCGCCGGGAACACCGCGGCCTGGTGGCTCGGCCGCCACGGCTTCGACGTCACCGTCGTCGAGCGGGCGCCGGGCTTCCGCGACGGCGGCCAGAACGTCGACGTCCGCGGGGTCGGGCGCGAGGTCCTGCGCCGCATGGGCCTGGAGCAGGCGGCGCTCGACCGGGGCACCGGCGAGCAGGGCACCGCCTGGGTCGACGGGCGGGGCCGGGCGGTCGCGGCCTTCACGATGGATGCCAGCCTCGGCGACGGCCCCACCGCCGAGATGGAGATCCTGCGCGGCGACCTCGCGCGGCTCCTCTACGAGCCGGCCCGGGAGCGCGCGACCTACCGCTTCGGGGATCGCGTGACCCGGATCGACGACGGAGCGGAGGCCGCGACGGTGACCTTCGCCTCCGGGGCGAGCGAGCGCTACGACGCCGTCCTCGTCGCCGAGGGCGTCGGCTCGACGACGCGCGAACTCGTGTTCCCCGGCGAGGCCGACCCGCGCTGGATGGATCTCGCCATCGCCTACTTCACCATCCCGCGGACCGCGGACGACGACCGGATGTGGCGGTGGTTCAACGCGCCCGGCGGCCGCGGCATCTCCCTGCGCCCCGACCAGCACGGCACCACCCGCGCGATGCTCACGCTGCGGCAGCCGCCGGGCGGCGAGCAGGATTGGGGCGCGGACCGGCAGAAGGCCTACCTGCGGCAGCGCTTCTCCGATGCGGGCTGGCAGGCGGCGCGCGTCCTTTCCGGGATGGAGGCCACCGCGGACTTCTACTTCGACGTCCTGCGCCAGGTGCGGATGCGGCGCTGGTCCAGCGGCCGCGTGGCGGTGACCGGTGACGCGGCCTGGTGCGCCACGCCGCTCGCCGGCATCGGCACGACGCTGGCCGTCACCGGCGCCTACGTCCTCGCCGCCGAGCTCGCCCGCGGCGACGACGTCGCCGCGGCCTTCGCCGCCTACGAGCGCGCCATGCGCCCGATGGTCGAGGACGGGCAGGGCGTGCCCAAGATCGCGCCGAAGCTGATGAACCCGAACAGCCGGCTCGGCATCAGCCTGCTCCACCGCGTGCTGCGCATCGCCAGCCGGCCGGGCCTCCGCCGCCTGGCCTCGAAGCTGTCCACCGGCCGCGCCAAGGAGCCGGACCTGACCGGCTATCCCGATCCCGCCGGCGCCTGACGCGGGCCGGCGGGGCGGATCGGGTGCTCGCCCACGCGTGGTCACGGCGTGCGCGGCCCCGGCCCCCCGGCGCGGATCCCGCATCGGTCAGCCTCGGTAGCGCAGGGCCTCGATCAGCACCGCGAGCGCCGCCGCGGGCTGCCTGCGGCTCGGATAGTACAGGTGGTAGCCCGGGAAGGGCGGGCTCCAATCCTTCAGCACCCAGGTCAGCGCCGCGCTGTCGAGATGGGGCTGCACCTGATCCTGCGGCAGGTAGGCGATGCCGAACCCGTCCAGGGCGGCGCGCAGGATCATGCTCACCGTGTTGAACACGACCTGCCCGTCCACGCGAACCCGGACCTCGCGCCCGTTGGCCGCGAACTCCCAGGCGTACAGGCCGCCATGGGTCGGCAGGCGCAGGTTGATGCAGGCGTGGCCGGTCAGGTCCTGCGGCGTCCGCGGCGCAGGCCGGCGCGCGAGGTAGGCCGGCGCGGCGACCGCCGCCATGCGCATGTCCGGCCCGATCGGGACGGAGACCATGTCCTTGGCCACCACCTCGCCGAGCCGCACCCCGGCGTCGAAGCGCCCGGCGACGATGTCGGTCAGGGCGAAGTCGGTGACCAGCTCCACCTGGATGTCCGGGTACCCGGGCAGCACCCTCCGCAGCGCCGGCCACAGCACCGCCGCGACCGCGTGCTCGTCGGCGTTGATCCGCACGGTGCCGGCCGGCGTCTCGCGCAGGTCCGTCACCGCGACCAGGCCGGCCTCGATCTCCGCGAGCCGGGGCCCGACGGACCGGATCAGCCGCTCGCCCGCCTCGGTCGGCGCGACGCTGCGCGTGGTGCGCGTCAGCAGCCTCAGGCCCAAACGCGCCTCGAGCCCGCGGATGGTCTGGCTGAGCGCGGGCTGCGACAGGCCGAGCTGCGCCGCCGCCCGGGTGAAGCTCCGCGCGCGCGCGACCGCGACGAAGGCGAGCAGGTCGTTCAGGTTCTCCCGCGCCATTCATGGAGTCCGGCGCATCGCCGCGTGCGCATTCCGGCATCTAACGCCCGTCCGGCGCGCGGCCAGCGTGGGGCGGAGGTCCCGCCGACGAGCCCGACGGTGGCGATCGCG
>NZ_VRUV01000929.1:0-970 GCF_008039455.1 Methylobacterium sp. WL116 | reverse complement strand
GGGTCGGCGGCGCGCCGCACGAGGCGGCCTCCGGCTTCCCCCACCTCTACGGGGTCGGCCTACCGGCCCTCGACCGCGGCCGGCGCCTGCGGCCGGACGATCCGGAGGCGGCGCGTGTCGAGGCCTGCCTCGCGCTCATCGCCACTTTGGAGGACACGAACCTGCTGCATCGCGGCGGCGAGGCCGGCTACGCCTTCGCCCGCGACGCCGCCGCCGGCTTCATCACGGCCGGCGGCGTCGGCCGGTCGGATTGGCGCGCCGCGGCGGAGGACCTCCACCGCGCCTTCGTCGCGCGCAACCTCAGCCCCGGCGGCGCGGCCGACCTGCTGGCGATGACGCTGTTCGTGGACGCGATCGAGGCGCCGCGCCCATGACGCTGGCGATCCTCTGCTCGGGGCAGGGCGCCCAGCATCCCGGAATGTTCGATCTCACCGCCGACCTGCCGGCGGCGCAGGCTGTGTTCACGGCGGCGCGGCCGCTGCTCGGGGCCGACCCGCGCGACCTCGCACGCGCCGGCGGCGAGGCCCTGAACGAGAACCGCACCGGGCAGATCCTGTGCTGCGTCGCGGCGCTCGCCGCCTGGACCCTCGTCTCGGAGGCGGCGCCCGGCCGCCGGATCGTCGCCGGCTACAGCATCGGCGACTTGGCCGCCTGGGGCTGCGCCGGACGCTTCTCGGCTTAGGGGACGGGGAAGGAGCGCCATCGGCTGGTGCCGCCCTCTATCGCCGCCGCGCCCGAATCCGGCAACCGCCACCGGCGCGACGGAAGATGCCGATGAACCTTGGCCCCGTCCGGTCGTTGCCGGTCCGATCCCCGCCCGCGTTCGGAGTAGCCCGCGATGCCCGATCTGAACAAAACCGCCGACGCCAAATTGCCCGTCGATCCCAAGGAGTCCGTCGACGCGAAGTCGATCGTCGACGCCCTCGTCAAGGCGCGCGGCGGCGCCCTGGCCGGCGCGGCCCTGGGCGGC
>NZ_VRUV01000928.1:0-974 GCF_008039455.1 Methylobacterium sp. WL116 | reverse complement strand
AGCAGGAGCGCGGCGACGTAGCCGGTGAAGTCGCCCACCGTGCGCTCGCCCGCCATCACCCGCTGGCCGACCAGCATCAGCACCGCCGCCACGGCGAACCCGCCGCCGACCTCGAGCAGCGGGTCGAGGCGCCCGCGGGCGTTGGCGGCCTTCATCTTCAGGCGCCGGACCGAGTCGAGCGCGTCGGCCGCGCGGCCCTTGAGGTAGCCCTCCATCGCGTAGGTTTTTGCGATGCGCACCCCCTGGAGGCTCTCGGAAATCAGGCTGGCGGTGGCACCCATCTGCTCCTGGGTGGTGGTGGAGACGCGCCTGAGCTTCTTGCCGATCCGCCCGATCGGCCCGGCGACGAAGGGCACGGTGACCGCGGCCACCAGCGTCAGCACCGGATCCATCCAGATCAGCGCCGCGACGAGGCCGACGAGCATGGCGACGTCGCGCAGCAGCACGGTCGAGATCCGGGTCAGCGCCTCCTTGATGAAGGCGAAGTCGGTGGTGAAGCGCTGTGTGAAGGCGGCCGGGCTCTCGCGCCCGAGCTGCGCCAGGTCGGCGTCGATCAGGTGCCCGTAGAGCGCGGCCTGCATGTCGGCCTCGACCCGGGTCACGACACGGTTGGTCAGCACCGTCTGGCCGAACAGCGCGAAACCGCGCACCGAGGTGACGACGATGACGATCAGCGGGCCGTAGGCCAGCGCGCCGGCATCCTTGCGGTCGAAGGCGTCGAAAGCGCCCTTGATCAGCGCCGGGTACAGGCCGGTCGAGGCGCCGACCAGGGCGATGAGCACCAGCACCACGGCCAGCGTGCCCCGGTGCGGCGACAGCCACTCGCGCCAGAGCCGGCGGAGCAGGGGGATCGTGTCGCCCTTCAGGCGCGCCATCACGGGTTCCGAGATCGTCCGGGCGAAGGGCGCCGGCCCACCGTCGCCCGAGGCGGCGGTGGCGCGGGTGTGCCGCCCCGGCCGCCGCGGATCAAGCGC
>NZ_VRUV01000927.1:0-977 GCF_008039455.1 Methylobacterium sp. WL116 | reverse complement strand
GTGCAGGTCGGCGATCCCGCGCGGCTCGCGCAGCAGCGTGCCGACGCGGGCGTGCTCCAGGCCGGTGAGGTCGGCGAACGCGGTCTCCGCAAAGGCCATCTGCCCCGAGAGGATCGCCCGCAGGATCAGGCCGGCATTGAGCTGGCCCGTGGTGCGCAGGTGCTTGACGATCCGCGCGGTGGCGGCGGCGCCCGCGCCGTCGCAGAGCTCGAGCACCGTGCGCTCGCCGGCCTCGCGGCTCATCCGGGCGCTGCGGTCGGGCGAGAGCCAGCCGCACGCGGTCACGAAGTCCGACAGGGTCCGGGCGAGCCGGGCGCCGACGGCGTGGCGCACCTCGATCGGCAGGTCCGCCCGCGCCAGCAGCGCCTCGCGCACGCCGGCGTCGCCGCCGTGGCGCTCGACCATGCGCAGCATGCGGCCCGTGGTGATGCGCGCCGTCGGGTTGCGGGCCAGCACCGCGAGGGTGTCGCCGCCGCCGATCTCGGCCAGGGCCCCGGCCACGGCGTGCGAGAGGTGATGGCGCGCGGCGATCGTCGCGCGGATCGTCTCGCAGCCCATCGCGGCGGCGTCCACGAGGTCGGCATCGGTCAGGACCGGCGATGCGGCGAGCACCAGGCAGGCGACCTCGGTCTGGTCGGAGGCCAGGGCCACGACGAGGGGGCGCGGCGCACGCGCCGAGGCGGCGCAGGCCTCGGCCATGGCGCGGCGCACCACCGGGGCCGGGTCGTCGAGGAGCGCCAGGATCGCCGTCTTGGCCTCCCAGGCGGCATCCGCCTCGAGGTTGCCGTACAGGTAGGCCCGCGTCAGCGCGGAGGCGGCCTCGGCCCGGCGCCCCGCCGAAGTGGACTGGGTGCAGGCGAGGAACTGGCGGATGTTCATGGGCCGCTCCGGTTCGTGAACAACGACGCGTTGGGGGCGGCGGCAAGCGACGCCGCGAATTCGGCCGGCCGGCGCGGCGGCAGCGGCGGATCGACGAG
>NZ_VRUV01000926.1:0-981 GCF_008039455.1 Methylobacterium sp. WL116 | reverse complement strand
TCGAGACGGCCGAGCCCGCGGCGGAGCCGCCGGCCCAGCGCGTCCAGGTCACCGAAGCGCTGCCTCCCGACGGCGAGTGATCGCTCAGGCGCCGGATCGCTTCGCGTTCGCGAGCTGAGCCAGCGTGTTCTGCGCGCCCATCGCCTGCGCCATGTCGGCGGCCGACTGGCCGGCGGCGTCGCGGCGGTCCGGGTCGGCGCCGTGGGCGAGCAGCAGGTCGACGATCTCGGTGCGGTCGAACATCGCCGCGGTCATCAGCGCGGTGCGGCTGCCGTCGCCGGTGCCGTCCACCGCCGCACCGTGGACGAGGAGCAGCCTCGCGATCGCGACGTCGCCCTTGAAGGCGGCGCCGGCGAGCGGGGTCTGGCCGCGGTCGTTGGGAAGTTCCGGGTCGCCGCCGGCCTCCAGGATGACGCGGGCGGTCTCGGCCTGGCCGTTGTAGGCCGCCAGCATCAGCAGGCTGTCGCCCTTGTCGTTGCGGATGTTGGCCGGAAGCCCCTGCCCGAACAACTCCGCCAGCTCGGCGGCATGCCCCATCCGCGCATACTGGAACAGACGACCGGCGAAAGCGACGGTCTCGTCGTCAAGGGCGGGCGGGGACGCGTCAGCGGACATGCAGCGATCTTCGAGCCAGGGGAGCGACACCGCCGATCTGGCGCCGCCCCCCCGTCCTGTCCAGTCCGGTCAGGCCGCGGCCGAGACCTTCGGTGCGCTCAAGCCGCCGAAGCGGCGGTCGCGGCGGGTGAATTCGGCCATCGCGGCCGCGAGGTCGGCCTCGCCGAAATCGGGCCACATCCGCTCGGTGAAGTGGAGCTCGGCATAGGCCGCCTCCCACAGCATGAAGTCGGAGAGGCGCTGCTCGCCGCCGGTGCGGATCAGCAGGTCGACGTCCACCGGCGAGCCGTGCATCGCGCCGGCGATCTCCGCTCCGAACGCCTCGCGCGAGGCGGGCTGGCCGGCGAGCCGCGCGGCGGCGGCGAG
>NZ_VRUV01000925.1:0-984 GCF_008039455.1 Methylobacterium sp. WL116 | reverse complement strand
CCGCGAGCTTGACCCGCACGTCCCGGCCTTCGACCGCGACGGTCGTGGCCCGGCGGGGCAGGGCGCGGCCGGCGACGAGCGCGTGGCGCAGGCCGATCGTCGCGGTCTCGGAGAAGCACGCGGCGACCACGGCATCGAGGGCGTCGGCGCGGGCGAGCAGGCGGACATGCGCCATCATCCGGCCCTTCTTGCCGAAGACCGGCATCTGCACGACGTCGAGCACGTCGTCCCGCATCCGCAGGCGGTCGAGCCCCATGGCCAAGTCCTCGCCGGACTGGTCGTCGACCTCGAACTCGATCACCGCGATCGTGCGATGGTCCGGATGCGTCTCCAGCGCCGCCATCGGGGCCGCGTCATCGAAGGCGAGCACCCGCACGCAGTTGCTCAGGCCGGGCAGGCGCCTGGTGCCGAAGCCGACGCCGGAGCGCCCGAGACGACGCGGGCCGCTCGGCGCCGATCCGGCCCCGCCGCAGAGATGGCGCAGGATCGCGGCGCCGGTGGGCGTCACCCGCTCGCCCGGCACGCCGTCGTCGCGGGTCGGGAAGCCGTCGAGCAGCAGCGCGGTCGCCGGGGCCGGTACCGGCAGCAGGCCGTGCTGCGTGCGCACCATCCCGGAGCCGAGGGGGAGGGCGCCGACGCTCCATCGCGTGGCGCCGAGCGCGGCGACGAGGTGGGCGGCGGCGACGATGTCGGCGATCGAATCCCAGGCGCCGACCTCGTGGAACGCCACCTGCTCGACCGCGATGCCGTGCACGCGCGCCTCCGCCTCGGCGAGGTGGCCGAAGATCGCGAGCGCGTGCCCACGCACCGCCGCTTCGAGATCGGCGCGTTCGAGCGCGACGCGGATCTCGGACCACGGGCGGTGATCGTGACCGTGGTCGCCCGCGTGGGCGTGGGCGTGCGACGAGCCATGCGCAGGATCGTGATCGTGGGGGCCGTGCGCGTGATGGCCGTGCGCGTGCCGGTCCGCGCCCTGCGGCGCGG
>NZ_VRUV01000924.1:0-985 GCF_008039455.1 Methylobacterium sp. WL116 | reverse complement strand
GGGCCGAGGCGGCTGCGCGGATGCGAGCCGGTGGCGAGCGTCGCCGGCGCGGCGCAGACGAGGACGGCGAGCAGCGTCAGGCCGTAGAGCCCGACGAGGGAGGCCGACTGCATCAGCCAGAGGTTCTGGCCGAGCGCCATGCCGAGGGTGTTCCAGGGGAAGCCGGTGAAGACGTGCCCGCGCACCCACTCGGCGCCCGCCAGCCCGAAGGCGAGGCCGGCGATGCGCGCCGACGCACATCCTCTGGCCGGAATCGGCCTTCCCGTTCCTGATCCAGCGCGATCCCGCGGCGATGGCGCAGGTCGGCGCCGGGCTGGAGCCCGGCCAGCACCTGATCACCGGCGCGGCCCGCGCCGAGGAGCCGCTGCCCGGCGAGCGCCTGCGCTACTTCAACGCGATCATGGCGATCGAGCCCGGCGGCCGCATCGTCGACAGCTACGACAAGGTCCACCTCGTGCCGTTCGGCGAGTACCTGCCCGCGCCCCTCGACGCGGCCCTGCGGGCGGTGGGCCTGCGCCAGTTCGTGGCCGTGCCGGGCGGCTTCTCGGCCGGGACGCTCGCCGGCCAGCGCATCCTCAACGTGCCGGGCCTGCCGCCGGTGGCGGCGACGATCTGCTACGAGGCGATCTTCCCCGGCGCGATCCTGCCGGCCGGCGCCACCGCCGCCGATCGGCCCCCCGGCCTGATCCTGAACGTGACCAACGACGCCTGGTTCGGCGACACGCCTGGCCCGCGCCAGCACCTGGCGCAGGCCCGCCTGCGCGCCGTCGAGGAGGGCCTGCCGCTGGTGCGCGACGCCAACACCGGGATCTCGGCGGTGATCGACGCGCACGGGCGCGTCGTCGCGCAGCTGCCGATCGAGCAGGAGGCGGTGCTCGATGCCGACCTGCCCGTCCGCATCCTCGGCGGCACCCTCTACGGCCGGGCCGGCGACTGGCCCTTCGCGGCGATGCTCGCCGCCTGCCTCGCGGGCGCCCTCCGGGCC
>NZ_VRUV01000923.1:0-985 GCF_008039455.1 Methylobacterium sp. WL116 | reverse complement strand
GGCGCAGGCCGCGCCGGTGGTGGTGCAGGGCGGCCCGGATCCCGAGGCGGTCGCCGCCTGCGCGCGCCGCTTCCGCTCCTACGATGCCGCGAGCGGGACCTACCTCGGCAACGACGGCGACCGTCACCCCTGCCCGTGATCGCAGACCCCGCCGGGCTCGCCAACGCTGCGGGTCCGGTCCCCCGATCCTGAGCGCGCGGGACGCCGCGCGGATCGGCGGCCGGCGCGCGCTCCCGCTCCCTTCGAGCACCGGTCCGGTGCCGGACCTTCCACCTTCCAACCCAAGAGGACGACCGATGAGCAAGGGCTATCCCTCGATGACCGCGCTGCTGGGCCTTCTGGCCGTGGCCGGCTACCAGAACCGCGACAAGCTCGCCGAGCTCCTGAAGGGGCATGATGCGACGCCGGGGCACACGACGATTCCGCCGGTGTCGAGCCGCTCCACGACCTCGTCCGGCAGCGGCGGCCTCTCGAGCCTGGGCGGGCTCCTCGGTGGCGTCGGCTCGGCCGGCGTCGGCGGCCTGATCGCCAGCGGCCTGAGCGAGCTCGTCGACCACTTCACCAAGGGCGGCCACGGCGAGACGGCGAATTCCTGGATCAACCAGGGCGCCAACCGCGACATCCACGAGACCGATCTCGAGCGCGCCATCGGCCCGGAGACCCTCGACCACCTGACCCAGCAGACCGGCCTGAGCCGCTCCGCGCTCCTGTCGCGCCTCTCGCGCGAGCTGCCCTCGGCCATCGACCGCTACGCCGCCGACGGTCGCAAGCTCGCCTGACGCCGAACGACGATGCGGCCGGCGCGCGAAGGCGCCGGCTCCGAGGCGCCAACGCGATGGCGCGCGGACCGGATCGACAAGCCCGGCCGCCTCGCTCCGCATCTCAGGCCAGGACCAGGATCGTCCCGAGCACCAGCAGGACCAGGAGACCGGCGAGCAGGACGACGCGTCCGACCGGCTCGGTCTCGTCGGCCTCGGGCTCCGCC
>NZ_VRUV01000922.1:0-988 GCF_008039455.1 Methylobacterium sp. WL116 | reverse complement strand
GCCCTACGTCGCGCCGCCCGAGGACCTGCCGGGCGCCCTCGCCGGGCTGACCTACGACCAGTACCGCGCCATCGTCTTCCGCCCGGCGGCGGCCCTGCGCCTCGGGCGGCACTTCAGCGCGCAGCTGTTCCACCGCGGCTTCCTGCAGCGCAAGCGCTGCGCGCTGTACCTGCAGCCGAAGGCCGGGCCGGCCCAGGCCGTCGCCTACGAGCCCGGCCTGTTCGAGCTGGGCCGGGCGCTTGACGGCCAGAGCTTCCCGACGACGCTCGGCTTTGCCGGCTTCCGACTGCACTTCGCCGCCACCGAGACCCCGCCCGGCCGCCCGCGCGGCTTCCAGGAGGAGTTCCTGGTGTTCCTCGGCGCGTCGTACTTCCGCCTGCGCGGCGAGGGCCAGGAATACGGGCTCTCGGCGCGCGGCGCGGCGATCGGCACCGGCTCGGCCGCGGGCGAGGAGTTTCCCGACTTCACCGCCCACTGGATCTGCGAGCCGGAGGACGATGCGAAGACGATCACCGTGCTCTCGCTCCTCGACAGCCCGAGCCTGTCCGGCGCCTACCGCTTCGAGATCGCGCCGGGCGACCCGGCGCACATCCAGGTCACCGCCGCGCTCCACCCGCGGAAGGACATTCCCCAGCTCGGGCTGGCCCCGCTCACCAGCATGTTCCTGCACGGCCAGAACGGGCCGGGCGCGCGCGGCGCCAGGCCCTTCGACGACTTCCGGCCGCAGGTGCACGATTCCGACGGGCTGGTGGTGCGCTCCGGCGCCGACCGGCTGTGGCGCCCGCTGGTCAACGGCCGCCCGAGCCCGCAGATCTCCGCCTTCCGCGCGGCGCCGCTCTCCGGCTTCGGGCTGATGCAGCGCGAGCGGACCTTTGCCGCCTACCTCGACGTCGAGGCGCGGCAGGAGGCCCGGCCCGGCCTGTGGGTCGAGCCCGCCGCCCCCGCGACGAAACCCGAGATGGTCGCGGCCGGCGCCTCGCCGCGGGCC
>NZ_VRUV01000921.1:0-993 GCF_008039455.1 Methylobacterium sp. WL116 | reverse complement strand
CGCCGACGACGCTCGCGTCGCCGCGATGGGCCGGGCCGCCCACGGCCGCTTCTGGGCCGCGCCGATGACCATCGCCCGGCACGCCGAAGCCTCGGCCGCGCTGTATGCCGGCTTGCTGCGCACGCGGCGTGACGCGATGCAGCACGCATAGGCCGGCGCGGCGCCCGACCCGCGCCCGCCCGGAGGACGATGCGAAGCGATCGGCCGATCAGATCAAGTTTCCGTGCGGTTTCGCGATCCCCCACGACGTCACGATCGCGCCGTCGTCGCCATCGTGCCCCTGTGCCCGACGGATGATTGCAGCAACATCGGGGGCAATCTGTCAGGTGTGGCGCTTGGTGGGGTCTCGGATCGATGCCGAGGCTAGAGTCTCTGCTTAATAAGCGCGGCTTTCGCCTCGAAAAGCGGCGTCTTGACTTATTATTGCAATGCAACATAAATCCGCCTCGCACGGGCGATCGCTTCGAGACCGCCGGTGACGACGCCACCCGAGGAGCCGATTCATGCAGACCCCGAATTTCGAGATCCCGACCGAGATGCGCGATTTCGCCGAGAAGAGCGTCGACCAGGCCCGCACCGCCGTCGGCACCCTGATGGGCAACGCGCTCAAGGCCGCCGAGCAGGTCCAGAGCTCGGGGCTCAACCTCCAGTCCTCGATGCAGGCCGCCGTCGCCAAGGGCTTCGACCACGCCCAGACCAACGCCAACGCCACCTTCGACTTCGCGCAGAAGCTCGTGCGCACCAAGGACCTGCGCGAGGCCTTCGAGCTGCAGTCCGAGTTCGTCCGCAGCCAGATCGCCGCGATGCAGGCGCAGGCCAAGGACCTCGGCGCCCTCGCGCAAAACGCCGCGCGCTGAGCCGCCGCTCGGCCCCGTGCGGGGCCGAGGATCTTCCGCCGCGCACCGGCGCGGCGGCCCCGGCCTCCGGTCGGCACCGCGGCTGGATCGTCCGGTCTCGCGGCCGTCGCGTGGGGGTGCCGATCCGCGGGCGCCG
>NZ_VRUV01000920.1:0-996 GCF_008039455.1 Methylobacterium sp. WL116 | reverse complement strand
GGGCGGCGACGTCCACGGGACGCGGCGGCCGGCTCATCGCGCGCCCTCCGCCCCGATGAGGTGGTGGCGCAGCCGCTCGGTGCCGAGGTCGATCGCCATCACCGTCGCGACGATCATCAGGAGGATCGCGCTCACGTCCGCGTCGTAGAAGTTGCGGATCGCCACCAGCAGCTCCTGGCCGATGCCGCCGGCGCCGACGAAGCCCATCACCCCGGCGCCGCGCACGTTGATCTCGAAGCGGAGCAGCCCGTAGGAGGCGAAGCTCGACAGCACCTGCGGCAGCACCGCGAAGCGGATCGCCTGGATCCGCGAGGCGCCCGATGCGGTCAGCCCCTCGACCGGCCTCATGTCGATGTTCTCGACCACCTCGGAGAACAGCTTGCCGAGCGCCCCCGTGGTGTGGAGGGCGAGCGCCAGCACGCCCACCATCGGGCCGAGGCCGAAGGCGATGACGAAGAGCAGGGCGAACACGATCTCGGGCACCGTGCGCAGGACCTCGAGGGCGCGGCGCGTCAGGAAGCGGCCGGCGCGGGTGCGGGCGAGGTTCGCGGCCGCGCCGAAGCACAGCAGGAAGGCGCCGACGCCGCCGAGCAGCGTGCCGAGATAGGCCATCAGCAGGGTCTCGCCGAGGAGCGCCGCCCATTTCGGCAGGCCCCAGTACCATTCGGCGAGGTCGCCGCGCAGGTCGGCGAGCGTCAGGTGCGGCAGGATGCGGCCGAGATAGGCGGTGAGGTTGCCGATGTTGTCGGCGAGCACCAGCGGGCGCACCTCGGCCATCAGGCCCGACAGGACCAGCAGCCCTGCGACGACCGCGAGGAATGCCAGGCTCCGCCGCCGGGTCGACGCGACCGCGCCCGCGCTGGCCCGGGCGGCGCCGAGGGGCCGATCATCATGACCGGCGGCGCCATCGGCTCGCTGTTCGCGCAGTTCTTCCACTTGAGCGCCGCCGAGCGGAAGACGCTCCTCGTCGCCGGCGCCGCCGCCGGCATGACCGCG
>NZ_VRUV01000091.1:0-12450 GCF_008039455.1 Methylobacterium sp. WL116 | reverse complement strand
TAGACTTCCACGGCAAACATCCTGGGCCCCTCCCGAAAGAGAAGCCTCTCCACTGGCCGGCTTTTACCCCGGCCGCATCAGCACCCCGCCGACGCTCCAGTGGATGGTTTTGTCACCGCCCTACACATCCAGGACCGCGAGGTCATGGGCAAGATCGTCGTCGCTCCCTAGGACCGGATCAACAGCATGTCGGACACCTCACTCACCAAGGAACAGGTCGAGGCGCTGCTTCTGCGCGGGCCGTTCCACCAGTGGCTCGGCCTCGGCGTCGTGGCCGTCGGCGAGGGCACGATCGAACTCGCGGCCACGTGGCGTCCGGAATGGGTCGTCAACGCCGAGAAGGGCTACACGCACGGCGGCATCCTCGCGACGCTGGTCGACCTCACGGCCGACTGGGCGCTGGTGTCGAAGACCGGACGCGGCGTACCGACGGTGGACCTGCGCGTCGACTACCATCGGGCGGCGATGCAGGGGAACCTGCGCTGCCTTGGCAAGGTCGTGAAGTTCGGCGGCCAGATCTCGGTCGCCGAGGCGCAGATCCTCGACGCCGAGGGCCGCCTGCTAGCCAGCGGGCGCGGCGTCTACATGACGGCACCGGCGAAGTGATCGCGCCGACCGGCGCCGGCGAAGGGATCGCGCTTTCTAGGGGACGGACGGCATGAGCCGCCCCGCGAGCCGATCCGCCTATGACGGACTGGACCATGTCGTCGTCAACGCGATGCGCGACATGGACGCCGCCGCGGAGACCTTCACGGCGCTCGGCTTCCGGCTGACGCCGCGCGGGCATCACTCGCTCGGATCGATCAACCACCTGATGATGACGCGGGGGCCATATCTCGAGCTGGTCGGTGTGCCGGAACTCGGTCTCCAACGCCGCGACGTACTCGACTCGCCCTTCGGCCTGAACGGCCTCGTCATCGCCAGCGGCGATGCGGACGCGAGCTTCGCGCGGCTGAGCCGGACCGGGCTGCCTGTCGAAACGCCGGCGACGTTCTCCCGCCCGGTGACCGTCGCCGGGCGGACCGAAGAGGCGCGCTTCCGCACCGTTCGGTTTCCCGCCCACCTCTTCCCGGCGGGCCGGATCTACTATTGCGAGCACCTGACGCCGGACCTCGTCTGGCGACCGGAATGGTTCGCCCACCCCAACGGCTTCAACTGGATCGATCGGGTCGTCGTCACGAGCCGCGATCCCGAGGCGGAGGCCGTCCGCTACGCGGCCGCCTGCAACGCGCTCGCGCAGCCCGATGCCGACGGGTGGTCCATCCGGCTCGGGGACTTCCACCTCCACGTCGTCGCCGGCGGCGCGCCGCGCTTCTTCGAACTGGGGTTGCGCTTCGATACCCTGGAGGAGATCGAGCACCGGGCCCGTGCCCTGCCGGGGGCCCTGTGGCTTCGCCACGACGCCGCCCGCGCAACCCTGACGCTCGCCGCCCTCGACCTTCTCGTGACCTGCCGGAGTTCATGATGAGCCGCGCCGACGCGATCGACAACCTCGGCGCCCTCGTCGACCGCTCCGGCGATCCGGACCGGCCGGTCTTCATCGGGTTCGACGGCGAGGCGCGCGAGACCGTGATGACCCGCGCCGGCCTCGACGCGATGGCCGACGCGTTCGCCCGCGGTCTCCTGCGCGGGGGACTCGCGCGCGGCGACCGGATCGCGATCCTCGCGGCAAACCGGCCCGAGACTGTCGCCCTCGTCCTTGGAGCCATGCGGGCCGGGATCGTGCCCACACCGGTAAATCACAAGTTTCCCGCGTCGACGGTGGCGTGGGTGATCGCCGATTGCGGCGCCCGCCTCGTCGTCTGCGACGCCGCCCGGCACGCGGCCTTCACGGGTGCCGTCCCCATCGCCGTCTTCGACCGCGACGGTCCGGATGGGCTGGCATCCTGGCTCGACCCCGGCGCGTTCGAGGCTGTTCGGCCGTGGGCCGACGAGGCGGCGCTCTGCCTCTATACCTCGGGGTCGACGGGGCGGCCCAAGGGGGTGATGTTGGGCCATGCCGCCCACCTCTGGGTGGTGCGCACGCGAATGGCGGAGGCGGACCTCCGCGCTGAGCGCCTGCTCATCGCCGCACCGCTCTACCACATGAACGCGCTGGCCCTTGCGCTCCTGGTCTGCGCCTCGGGATCGAGCGCGGTGCTGCTCCCGCAATTCGACGCGAAGCGCTACATCGCGGCGGTCGGGCGATACGGCTGCACCTGGCTCACCGCCGTGCCGCCGATGATCGCGATGATGCTGCGCGAGGCGGGCGCCCTGGCCGAAGCCGACCTCTCGGGGGTCCGCACCCTGCGCATGGGCTCTGCGCCGGTGAACGAGACCCTCATGGACCAGACCCGGACGCTGCTTCCGAACGCCCGGATCATCAACGCCTACGGCACGACCGAGGGCGGTCCGATCGTCTTTTCCGGCCATCCCTCGGGCCTTCCCATCCCGGTCGGCTCGGTCGGCCACCCGCATCCCCAGGTGCCCGTCCGCCTGGTCGGGCCGGAGGCGCCGAACCTCGGCGTGCTGCAGTTAAAGAGTCCGGCGATCATGCTCGGCTACCACCACCGCCCGGACACCCCTTCCCCGATCACGTCCGACGGCTACTACGACACCGGCGACGTGTTCCGCCGCGATGCGGACGGATTCTACTTCTTCGTCGGCCGTGCCGACGACATGTTCGTCTCGGGCGGCGAAAACATCTTCCCCGGGGAGGTCGAGACGGTGATCGAGACGCATCCGGACGTGCTCCAGGCCTGCGTCGTGCCGGTGGAGGACGCAATCAAGGGGACGAAGCCCGTCGCCTTCGTGGTGCGCCGCCCGGGCGCGGCCGTCACCGAGGCGGAGGTCAAGAGCCACGTGCTCGCCCACGCCCCAGCCTACCAGCACCCGCGCCGGGTCTGGTTCCTCCAGGGTATGCCCCTCGCCGCGACGGGCAAGATCGACCGCAAGGCGCTCCTCTCGCAGGCCGAGGCGGATCTGCGCAAGGCGGATCTGCGCGGCTCTGATGCGACCGGCTCATGAGCCGTCCGACCGATAGGGACCGACCCTGGGTCTCCCAGGCGATCCGGCGGATCGAGGCCGACATCAACCGCTCGGCGGACACGCACCTGATCCGGCTGCCCCTTCCGCACGCCCCCGGGATCGAGCTCTATCTCAAGGACGAGTCGAGCCATCCCACCGGCAGCCTGAAGCACCGCCTCGCCCGCTCGCTGTTCCTCTACGCCCTGTGCAACGGCTGGATCGGCCCCGAGACGACGATCGTCGAGTCCTCCAGCGGCTCGACGGCCATCTCGGAAGCGTATTTCGCACGTCTGCTCGGGCTGCGCTTCTTCGCGGTAATGCCGCGCTCGACCTCGGCCGAGAAGGTCGCCACGATCGCCTTCCACGGCGGAGAACCACACCTCATCGACGGCGGGAACGTCAGTGACGCTGCCCAATCGCTCGCCGGCGAGATCGGCGGCCATTACATGGACCAGTTCACCTTCGCCGAACGGGCGACGGACTGGCGCGGCAACAACAACATCGCCGAATCGATCTTCGCGCAGATGGCCCTGGAGGACGCCCCGGTCCCGGCCTGGATCGTCTGCGGCGCCGGCACCGGCGGTACGTCCGCGACCCTCGGCCGGTACATCCGCTACCGCACCTACCCGACGCGCCTGTGCGTCGCTGACCCGGACGGCTCGGTGTTTCACCGCCATCACGCCGACCGGACGGTCCAGGGCGTTCCCGCCTGCGGCAGCGTCATCGAGGGCGTCGGCCGGGCGCGGGTCGAGCCGTCCTTCATCCCTGACCTGATCGACCGCATGATCGCGGTGCCCGACGCGGCCAGCATCGCCGCGGCCCGGATGACGAGTGCCCGCCTCGGCCGACCCTGCGGCGGCTCAACGGGCACGAACGTTTGGGCTTGCCTGCATCTCGTCGAGGAGATGCGCGCGCGCGGCGAAACCGGATCGGTCGTCACTTTGCTCTGCGATTCCGGGGAGCGCTATCGCTCGACGCTCTACGACGACGGCTGGCTCGCCGCCCGGGGTATCGATCTCACGGAAGCCGAGACGCGCCTGGCCGCCTTGTTCGGGACCCTGGCATGACGGTGCCGCCTGCCCCGCAGCCTACAGTCGACGCCCCGAAACGCCACGCTGCCGGGTTCCCCCGATCCACCACGCGCCGGCGAACCCGAATGGAGACGACGCAATGGCCCACGCACTGTTTTCTGGCACCAACGGTCCCGTCGCGGGCCACGGGGCGAACCAGCCCGATCTTGACCGCCCCGAGATCCGCGAGGCCAGGGCCGACCTGGCCGCCTGCTTCCGCATGGCGGCCCGTCATGGGCTCGAGGAGGGCATCTGCAACCATTTCTCCGCCCTGGTGCCGGGTTACGACGATCTCTTCCTCGTCAATCCCTACGGCTACGCCTTCTCGGAGATGACCGCGTCCAAGCTCCTGGTCTGCGACCTCCACGGCACCGTCGTCGCGGGCGAGGGGCAGCCCGAGGCGACGGCGTTCTTCATCCACGCCCGGATCCACGCTCGCATCCCGCGGGCGCGCGTCGCCTTCCACACGCATATGCCCTACGCCACCGCCCTCTCGATGACGGAGGGCGAGCCGCTGATCTTCGCCGGCCAGACCGCGCTCAAGTTCTACGGCCGCACCGCGGTCGACCGCCACTACAACGGGCTCGCTCTCGACACCCGAGAGGGCGACCGCATCGCCGACGCCGTGGGCGAGGCCGACATCGTCTTCATGAAGCATCACGGGGTGATGGTCTTGGGACCCACCATCGCCGAGGTCTGGGACGACCTCTACTATCTCGAACGGGCGGCCGAGGTGCAGACCCTGGCCCTCTCCACCGGGCGGCAAGTCCTCCCCGTGGAACCCGCGATCGCCGAAGCTGCTTACCGCCAGATGCGCGCCGGCGATCCCGAATCTGCCCGTCTGCACCTTGCCGCGATCCGAAGGACCCTGGATCGCGAGGAGCCGGCATACCGGGATTGAGGCGACGGACGTAAACGACGGAACGGGCGACCTGATCGCCAATCCGCATGTTCGCGACGCCTACCTCGGCGGCTGACCCGGAACGGCCCGTGCGGATGCACCTCAGTCCTCTCCACCTTAGCGATGAGGCCGCACCGATACCGATCCTCGTGAGAGGGCGACATCTGATCCTCATGCGGGACGGCGAAAGGCTCGTCGCGGCGGAGCGGGCCTGCCCTCACGAAGGCGCCGACTTGTCGCTCGGACGCTGCGCGGCGGGCCGGATCCATTGTCCGAGGCACCTAGCCTCCTTCGACCTCGCATCAGGAGCGGTCTCG
This sequence comes from Methylobacterium sp. WL116, assembly GCF_008039455.1. Taxonomy (NCBI): domain Bacteria; kingdom Pseudomonadati; phylum Pseudomonadota; class Alphaproteobacteria; order Hyphomicrobiales; family Methylobacteriaceae; genus Methylobacterium; species Methylobacterium sp. WL116. Next base: position 7,156 of record NZ_VRUV01000091.1, on the reverse strand, counting down.
CCGGGCTGGTCCTTCCGTGCGCTTCGCCTTTACCGCGTGATCCGAGCGGCGCCCCGCACGGCGCCAGTCCCCGTGCGGGGCGCCGATCACAGACGCTTCAGCCAGCGCAGCCAGTCCGGATGGTGGAACAGGGTGCGGGCGCGCATAAGCTTCCAAGTGCCGTACTTGTAGAAGTCGAAATCGAGCAGCGAGACCGTTTCCTGGATCATCGCCCAGGTCGACCACTTCAGGTCGGCCAGCGCCTTCAGCACCTGGATACGCGTGGCGATCACCGGGTCCCAGCGCCCGAAATAGACTTCAATCATCTCGCGCTCGACGCCGTCCGAGAACGCCATCTCGTCGAACCACAGGGCGAGTTCGTAAGCGCGCTCGTTGTTCGAGGCGTATTCGAAGTCGACCAGCATGACCTGGTCATGCTGGTCGATGAGGAAGTTGCCGGCGAGCGTGTCATTCATGCACGGCACGAGGTCGAGGCCGGACGCCAGAAGCGCCGCCTTCGCCTCGCCGTAGCGCCGCATCAGGAACGGGGCGTCCTCGGGCTGGCGCCCACCGACCTCGGCGACCTGCGCGACGTGTTCGTCGATCATATCGAACACGGTCTTGGTCAGGCTCAAGGGGCCGGAATCGTTGAAGGTCTTCAGCGCCCGCACCGTGTTTCCGCGGACGGCCGGCCGCAGGAAGTCGAGGTTCGAGGTGGCGCGAAAGCCCTCGAGGAAGGCGAAGATCTCGACGCCGGGGTCGGGCAGGAAGTCGACCACCTCGGCGCCGACGCCGCTCGCATGGGCCTTCCGGCTCGCCTCGACGGCTACCGTTCGGGTGATGAACATCTCGGTCCCGCGCCCCGGCACCTTCACGAAGAAGTCCTGCGCGGCGCCGGACGAGACCTGCCAGTTCGCATTGCTGATCCCGCCGGAGACCGGGCGATAGCGAAGTGCGGCGCCTTGCCAGCGCGGTACACGCGCGAGGATCGCCTCGAGATCGCGCTCGGCCGCGCTCAGCCCGTCGCCCAGGGCCTTCCACATCGTCGTCCTCCCCTCGTGGCGTCGTGTTAGAGCCCGCGGAGCCAAGCTTCGAAATCCCAGGCCCCGGTCGTCGTGCGGGCGTGAAACAGCCGCCACTGGCCGTACTTGAAGAACTCGATGCCGCCGCGTGGGGCTGTCACCGCGCGCACGATGCCCCACAGACCCCACATCACGTCGTCGACGGCGCCATAGAGTCGGCAGCGGGCGAACAGGCGCGGGTCGCAGGTGCCGGCATAGGCCTCGATCGCCGCGCGGCGGCCGTCCTCGAAGCGGCAGACCTCGTTGATCAGCGCGCCGACCTCGAACCAGGGATCGGCATCGCCCGCGAGGTCGAAGTCGACGAGGTGGATATCCGCGCCGGCAAGCATGATGTTGGAGGCGACGCCGTCGTTGCGGCAGGGTGCGAGGCCGATGCCGGATGCCTGCATTGCCTCGCCGATGAGACCGCTCGCCGCGATCAGCTCTCCGGTCCCATCTGGAAGCGGCGCGCCGACGGCCTCCGCCTCGCGGGCCAATGCCGCGATCCGGGCGAAGGGGCAGAAGCGATGGCCGAAGGGAGCCTCCCCCTGAAGCCGGCGCAGCGCCGCCAGCACCGAGGCCAACGTGTCCGCATCTTGCAGGTCGCCGACGCGGGCGTAGCGCCAGGGATCGGGGAGCAAGTCCAGGCCGAGGATGCCCTCCCCGACGATCCGCACGGCCGGTCCGAGGCCCAAGGCGCCGGCGCGCTCGGCCGCCCGCACCGCGACCGCGGTGACATCGTCGGCCATGTCGGCGTGGCGAATCTTGAGGAAGACATCCGCCTCGCCCTCAACGGCGACCAGTACGCAATCCGAGGCCGTCGCACGGTGGCTCGGTGAGGCCACGGGCGCGGCGGCCAGCGCGTAGCGGAGCGGCCGGCCCCGCCATTCGGGGATGCGGGCAAGCGACGCCTCGACGCGATGCTCGAACGGCGTCTCGGGATGTCCGACCGCCTTCATCGCGCATCGCCCCGGATCGCACGCTCGGGCGATCCGCCGGCGCGGCAGAGGCGCTCGGTCGCGCGCAGCATCACGGCAAGACCGGCCTGCATGTCGGAATCCAGGGTCATCTCGGCGGCGTCGTGGGCGATGCCATCGACGCTGGGCACGAAGACGAGGCCGATCGGGCAGGCGCCGAGCAGGCTGAGGGCATCGTGACCGGCCACCGTGTCCATCGGGATCGCCCGGTGCCCGGTCTCTTCGGCGGCGAGGGCCATGAGATCGCGCATCGCTCCGGGGAGCGGGCGGATCGGGCGCTCGACGCGGGCGAGGATCGCGAGGTCGGTGCGGGCGCGCTCGGCCGCCGCGCGGAGCGCCTCGTCCGCGAGCGCACCGGCTTGGTTGAGGATGGCATCGTCGGCGGAACGGATCTCCACCGAGAGTTCGACGCGGGACGGGACGACGTTGGCGGAGTTCGGCGCGACCCGGATGCGGCTGACCGACGTGTGCACGCGGCCCGGCCAACGATCGGCGATGGCGCGCACCTCTGCGATGGCGTAGGCCCCCGCCAGCAGGGCGTCGCGACGCAACGGCATCGGGCACGGCCCGGTATGGGCCTGCGCGCCGGTGAAGACCGCGTCGATCTTAATCGCCCCCCAATTGCGGGCGACGATGCCGATGGTCGCGCCGGCCTCGGTGAGCACCCTGCCCTGCTCAACATGGAGTTCGAGGTAGCAGGCCGGGAGCGGAGGTGCCGGATCGATGCCGCGATGGCCGATCGCCCTCAGGGCTTCGCCCAGCGTCACGCCGTCGTCGTCGCGGATCGCCAGCGCGTCCTCGGGACGGTGATGGCCGACATAGCTGCCGCTGCCGAGCAGGCTCGGCCGGAAGCGGGCACCCTCCTCGTTGGTCCAGTTCGCGACGCAGAGATCGGCATCGGACGTGGCGCCTGCCGCCTCGGCCCGCAGGAGGGTGGCGGCCACCCGCAGGGCGATCGCCACGCCGAGCGCGCCATCGAAACGACCACCCTGGGGTTGGCTGTCGAGGTGCGAGCCCAGCATCACCAGCGGGGCGTCGGGTCGGCCAGCGAGCGCAAACAGCCCGAACTGGTTCCCGACCGCATCGGTGCGCATCGCGCCCCCGAGATCGCGGACGATCGCCGCGAACACGTCGCGCGCCTCACCGTCTTCCGCGCTGCCGCAGAGCCGGTGAACGCCGCCGCCCGCGGTGGCGCCGCACGCCGAGAAGCGGTCGAACAGGTCGTGCAGGCCGGGATCAACCGGCGATAAGATCGATGTCATGACGCGTGAAGCGATCCAGGAAGGCGGCGGGCGGCGCGCGGTCGGTGACCACGCTAAGCGGGTCGGACAGGTCGAAGGTGCAGAGGTTGGCCTGCAGCCCGAACTTGTGGGAATCGGCCAGGATCACCGAGCGCCGGGCCTGTCCCCGCAGCGTCCGCCGCAGCACCGACTCGTGCTCCTCGTAGTCCATCCAACCGCGGTCGAGGTCGCAGGCCGAGATGCCCATGAAGACGATGTCGAAGAAGTAGCGCCGGGCGTAGGCGACCGTCTCGTAACCAACGAGCGCGTTGTCCTTGGGGCGGAGCGTGCCCGGCGTCAGGTTGACCCGCGACGGCCCGCCACCGAGCAGCAGGGCGACGTCGATCGAGTTCGTGGTCAGCGTGAGATTGCGCTGGATCAGCCGCCGCGCCAGCGCCAGCGTCGTCGTGCCGGTGTCGATGAAGATCGACATGCCGTCGTGCACCAGCCCCTCGGCGATCGCGGCGACCCGCGCCTTCTCGCGCGGGTTGGTCTTGCCGCGCTCGATAAGCGGCCGGTCCTGGTCGAGGCGCGGCGCCACGGCGCCGCCGTGGATGCGCCGGAGCAGCCCACGCGTCTCCATCAGCTTGAGGTCGCGCCGGATGGTCTCCTCGGACACCTTCAGGAAGGCGGCCGCCTCCGCGACCCCGACGCGGCCGGTGCCGTGGAGGCGCGACAGGATCTCCTGATGGCGATGGTCCGTCAGCATCCGAGCGCCTCATCTCCGATTCGCCGTCCGATGCGGGGCGAACCCGTCAGCCAGCCGCTTCCAGAGTCGGAGCCAGGCGATGGTGTGTCGCCGCCTCATAGGCGTAGGCATAGCCGAGGAGGTCGGCCTCGCTCCACATCCGCCCGACGAAGATCAGGTTGAACGGCGCGTCCGACGCGTAGAAGCCCGCGGGGACCGTGACGCCGGGGAGCCCGGCGATGTTGATCTCGCAGACGGTGGTCTCGTTGATCGCGCGGCCGCCGTGGAGCGGTGGGAGTTCATCGCGCATCTGCGGGAAGACGAGGCCGTCGAGGCCGTGCTCATCCATGACGCGCTCGAAGATGGCGAGGTAGGCCTCGCGCACGGTGAGAAAACTCGAGAGGTCCGGCGGGGCGGACGGGTCGGCGAGGATGGGCGCGAAGGCGCGGATCGCGTGCAGGTAGTGAAGCACGCCACCCGGCGCGAAGGCGTCCTCTGCCTTCGTCGCCTCGGCGAAAGCGTCGACGTCGCGGAGCGCCGCGCTGGGTCCGAGCCGCGTCAGGTAGAGTTGCAGGTCGTAGGCGACCGATTCCATGCCACGGGCGTCGAAATGGTTGAGCCCCGGTGTCGGCTCGCCGAGGTCGGCGAAGCCCGAGCCGGCGAAGGGGTCGGCGATGAGCGTCGCGCCGCAGGCCGCGATCTCGCCTTGCGCCCGCGCGTAGAGCGCGGTCGCCTCGTCCGAGAGCGGCAGGTCGCGCCAGCCAGGCCCGAACAGGCCGAGGCGCTTGGACCTGAGCGCGTCGGTGGAGAGTTTGCTCGTGTAACCGCCCTTCGGCCGGCGGCCGATGCCGGCCACCGTCTTCGGGTCGGCGGGGGTGTAACCGGCGAGCACATCGAGCGTCAGTGCGGCGTCGCGCACGCAGCGGGCGATCGGGCCGACCACATCGCGGGTCGAGCCCGCCAGCGGCACGACACCGGCATTGGGGACCAGCGCGAAAGTCGGCTTGATGCCAACCAGCCCCTGCGCCGAGGCCGGGTTCTGGATCGAGCCGCCGGTCTCCTCGGCGAGCCCCAGCACCGCGAAGCTGGCGCCGACGGCGGTGGCCGTGCCGGCGCTGCTGCCGCCGGGCAGACTGTTCGGAGCAGCCGAGTTCAGGGTCGGACCGGCCCAGCTGTCGTTGGCATGGCTGCCCGTAGCACTCAGCACCGGGACGTTGGTTTTGCCGAGCATGACGCAGCCGGCCGCCCGCATCCGCGCCACGACCGGGGAATCGGTCTCGGGGATCAGATCGACGCCGCCGGCCTTTGCGCTCAGGAAGTGCCAGCCCGCGGTGGTGGGCAAGCCCGCCATGTCCATCGGGTCCTTGATCACCACCGGTATGCCGTCGAGCGGCCCGAGCGTCGTGCCCGCGATGCGGCGGGCATCGCTGGCGCGGGCGTCGGACAGGGCCTCCGGGTTCATAACGATGAGCGCATTGTAATGCGGATTGTGCACCGCGATCCGGTCGAGGAAGGCCTGCGTCAGCGCCTCCGACGTGACGCCCCTCGCAAACGCGTCGGCGGCGTCCGCCACGGTCATCTCGACGATCTCGATCTCCGGAATCATCTGTGCCGAATCCATCGTTGCCCTCTTTCGGTGTCGGTTTCGGGCCTCGATCAGGCCATGCCGACGAATTCGTCGATCATCGCTCGGTCGCGGGCGACCTCGGGCGGCACCTCGCGGGTGATCATCCCCTTCTGAAGGATGAGCACCCGGTCGGAGAGGCCTGAGATGAAGGACAGGTTCTGTTCCACCAGCAGCACGGTCAGCCCGCGGGCACGGGTGATGCCCTGGAGCGTCTCGATGATCTCCTCGATGATCGAGGGCTGGATGCCCTCGGTCGGCTCGTCGAGGAGGATGATCTTCGGGCTCGCGCAGAGGCAGCGGGCGAGCGCCAGCAATTGCTGTTCGCCGCCCGAGAGCGCGCCGCCGGGCCGGTCGAGATAGACCTTCAACCGCGGAAACACGTCGAGGATCGCAGCGATGGTGGCGTCCTCGGGCGTGTTCGCCAGCAGGCAGCCCATGCGCAGGTTCTCGCGCACGCTCAAGGCGGGAAAGATTTCCCGCCCCTGCGGGACGTAGCCGATCCCGGCCCGCGCCCGCGCGGTGGGCGAGGCCCTGGTAATCTCGTGCCCGCCGAAGCGAACGCTTCCGGCGGTGGCCGGCAGGTAGCCCATCAGCGTGCGCAGCAGCGTGGTCTTGCCCATGCCGTTGTGGCCGAGGATACCGACCACCTCGCCGTCCGCGACCGACATCGTGATGCCGCCGAGGATCGGAATGCGGCCGTAGCCGGCATGCAGCCCCGCGACGGAGAGGAGCGGAGCCTTCGGGATCGGGTGAGGACCGTTCATGCCGCCTGCTTGCCCAGATAGACGTCGCGAACCCGCTGGTCGGCGAGCACGCGCCCGACCTCGTCCTCCATCAGGATCTTCCCCTGGTTGAACACCGTCACGGTCTTGGCGATCATCCGGATGAACGGCATGTCGTGCTCGACCACGATGACCGCATGCGTCCGGTTGATCTCGCGGATCAGGTCGGCGGTCCGGTGGACCTCCTCGTGGGTCATGCCGGCGGCTGGCTCGTCGAGCAGGATCAGTTCCGGCTCCTGCGCCAGCACGGTGGCGATCTCGACCCATTGCCGCTGGCCGTGGGCAAGCTGGCCCACGAGGCGTCCGGCGATGTCAGTCAGCCGGAGGCGTTCCAGCGTCTCGTCGACGATCCGCCTGGTGCGGGCGAGCGACTTGCGCCGGCAGCCGGCGATGAAGACGTTCTCGTGCACCGACAGGCCGTTGAAGACGTTGGGCACCTGCGTCTTGATGCCGACCCCGAGCCGGGCGATCGCGTGCGGATGCGCGGCGGTGATGTCGGTGTCGCGGAAGCGGATGCGGCCGGCGCTCGGCGTCAGCTGTCCGGTGAGCATCTTGAAGAACGTGCTCTTTCCCGCGCCGTTCGGCCCGATCAGGCAGCGCAGCTCGACCTCGTTGAGGGTGAAGTCGACGGCGTTCACCGCGGTGACGCCGCCGAAACGCATGGTCGCGCCCTCGGCCCGCACCAGCGGGCGAGCGGGCTTCGGGCCTCCCGTCATCGGCCGGTCCCTTCGGCAAGCGCCGGCTTGGGGGTCGGCGGCTCGG
>NZ_VRUV01000919.1:0-997 GCF_008039455.1 Methylobacterium sp. WL116 | reverse complement strand
GCCTCGCGGCGCTCGATGCCGGCGGCCGGGACGCGCTCGAAGGCTGGATCGCGGCGCAGGCACCGGGACGCCTCGCCGCGAACGCGGTCCGCTTCGAGCCCTACCGCACCGGCAGCGCCTTTCTCGTCGGCGGCGGGGCCCGGGCATGAGCGTTTCCGACGAGTTCACCCTGGATTTCGCCCGCGCCGAGCGGATCGGCCTCGAGGAGGCGGTGTTCTGCGCCGGCAAGTCCGCCGCGCAGATCGACGCGATCCTCGCTGCTGCGGCCGAGCGGGAGGCGCGCTTCCTCCTGACCCGCCTCGACGCGGACAAGCACGCCGCCCTGCAGGCGGCCCACCGCGCGGCGCTCGACCGCGTGGATGAAGGCCAGCACCTCCGGCTCGATGCGGATGCCGGTCTCGACCCGGCTCGACAGGCAGGGGGCGGAGGGCAGCTCGGCCACCGCGCCGAGGCCGAGATCGCGGCTCAGCCGCCGCACCGCCGCCTTGTCGAGGCCGGCCTCGACGTAGGGGTGGCGGACGCCGTAGCCGGCCGCGGCGTCGAGGCCGGGCCGGTACTCGCCGAGGTCGTCGAGGTTGGCGCCCGAGACCATCGGCCGGTCGGTGACGCCGCGGATCGCGCCGTAGAGATTGGTCTTGCAGAAGAAGCAGCGGTTCACCGGGTTGGCGCGATAGGCCGGATCGGAGAACTCGCCGGCCTCGATCACCCGCAGGCTCCAGCCGGCGCGCGCCGCCTCGGCGCGGACGCGGTCGGTGGCTTCCGCCGGCACGGCGGGGGAGGCGGCATGCACCATCAGCGCGGCGTCGGCGCCGAGCACGCGATGGGCGAGCGCCGCCAGCGTCAGGCTGTCGACGCCGCCGCTCACCGCCACGGCGACGGACCCGATCTCGCGCAGGACGGCCTCGAGCCGGGTGGAAAGGGCGCTCACGACGTCGGCTCCGGGCTCTCGAGGGCGATCCGCTCGGCCTCGCGGCGCAGGGCGGCCCGGGCGGCGTGG
>NZ_VRUV01000918.1:0-1003 GCF_008039455.1 Methylobacterium sp. WL116 | reverse complement strand
GCGACATGCTGTTCATGGCCGGCGGCGGGCGCACGACCCGGGTGCACGGGCCGTTCTGCTCGGATTCGGAGGTCGAGAGCGTGGTCGCCCACCTCAAGCGCCAGGGCCGCCCGGCCTACCTCGAGGCGGTCACCGCCGACGACGGGTCCGACGAGGCGCCGAAATCGGCCGGCAGGGGCAAGGGCAAGGCCGAGGCGGTCGAGGCCGAGACCGAGGAGGCCGACCTTCCGGTCTTCGACGTCGGCGCTTTCGTGGCGGCGTCGGGCGGCGAGGCCGGCGACCTCTACGAGCAGGCGATCCAGGTGGTCTTACGCGACCGCAAGGCGTCGACCAGCTACATCCAGCGCCGTCTGCAGATCGGCTACAACCGCGCCGCGTCGATCATGGAGCGGATGGAGATCGAGGGCATCGTCGGGCAGGCCAACCACGCCGGCAAGCGCGAGATCCTGGTCGAGGGCGCGCCCCACGCCGCCAGCATGTACGACGACGAGTGACGACGAGGCGCCGGCCGGAAACGCGGCCGGCGTCGCATCTTCGCCACAGGGCGCCGCTCTAACGGCATCCGACGACACGGCCCGGCGCCCCGAGGGGGCATCACGGCGCGACGGGCGTTTCGCACGCCTTCGCGCTTGAAGCCGACCATCGCTTGCGGGACGCCGCACCCGCCCAGGAGACGCCTGACCATGCTCGGCCGCCGCACCCGACTTGCCGGATCGCTCCTCGCGGTCGCGGCCTGGATCGCCCCGGTGGCGCCGGCCGACGCACAGGTCAGCAGCTTCCTCGACGGCCTGTTCGGCCGCAAGGAGCAGCCCGCTCCCGCGCCCGAGCCCGAGGCGGCCCCCGCCGCACCGGCCGCGGCACCCGCGAAGAAGACGGTCGCCAAGCCTGCGGCCAAGGATGCGAGCAAGGACTCGGCGAAGGACGCGAAGTCGCGCTCGGCCGAGAAGCCCGCCGCCAAGCCGGTCGCCGCCAAGCCCGCCGCGGCGGATGCGAAGGTCGCCGC
>NZ_VRUV01000917.1:0-1009 GCF_008039455.1 Methylobacterium sp. WL116 | reverse complement strand
AGCAGCGCCCGCGCCGGCGGCACGGCGGCGGCGAGCAGCGAGACGTCGTTGCCGAGGCTCTCGCCGAAGCCGCCGGGCTCCAGGAAGTCGCGCTGCATGTCGATGATCACCAGCGCCGTCGTCGCCAGGTCGATCGCCAGCGGGCCCGGCCACGACATCGTCGCCGACCTCGCGCCCGCCCCCGGCGAGCCGGTGGTCGACAAGCCGGGCAAGGGCGCGTTCTACGCCACCGACCTGGCCGAGATCCTGGCCGCGCGCAGCGTCGCCACGCTGCTCGTCTGCGGCGTTACCACCGAGGTCTGCGTCCACACCACCGTGCGCGAGGCCAATGACCGCGGCTACCGCTGCCTCGTGGTGTCGGATGCCTGCGGCTCGTACATCCCGGCCTTCCACGCGGCCGGCCTCGCGATGATCGTGGCGCAGGGCAGCATCTTCGGATGGGTGTCGGATTCGCATCGCGTCGTCGCCGCGATCGCCGCCGGCCGCACCGCATGATCGACCACGCCCCGAGCCGCCAAGCTTGGCCCGGTTATTGCCCGGCGAGCGCGACAGATGAAGCAGGAGTTCGTTGGATGCGTACGGTCTTGGCAAGCACCCTGTGTCTCGCGATGCTGACGACGTCGGGCCTCGCGCAATCCTACACCGCGCCCGCGCCGACCGACGTCCCGTCAAGCGGCACGAAGAGCCTCAACAAGGCCGACCGCAAGATCGCCTGCACCCAGGAAGCCGACCGCCGCAACATGCGCGGCCTGAGCCGGCAGCAATATCGCGCCGCCTGCCGCAACCGCCCGATCCCGCGGGGCTGAGCGGCCGCGCCTTGCCGAGCGGGCGATCGGGTTCTATCCGCGCCGGGCCGTGACCGATCCACGCCCGAAGCGAGTGCCCCGGTGGACGCCCCGACACGCTACGCGCTCTACGTCACGCCGGAGCCCGGATCGGCGCTCGCCGCCTTCGGCGAGGCGGTCCTCGGCGATGCGCCCCTGCCCGGATGGGACGCGGCCGCGCGCAG
>NZ_VRUV01000916.1:0-1010 GCF_008039455.1 Methylobacterium sp. WL116 | reverse complement strand
TCGCCTGCCCGGACGGCCAGGATTCCTGCGGCGACCAGGCCGCCCCGCCCCCGGGCGACGGCTGCGGCGAGGAGCTGGCCTGATCCGACGCGCCGGCGGACAAGCTCGGAAGACCGGGCCTCAGCGCGCCTTCAGCACCATCCGGCACTCGGCCGGCAGGGCCGCCATGGTCATCGGCGGCCGCGGCTTCGGCTTGGTCTTCGCCGGCTTCGGGTGGAGGATCGCGTCGCTGAACCAGTAGGCGAGCTCCTCGCCGCAGCCGTCGCCCGGGGGCGGGGCGGCCTGGTCGCCGCAGGAATCCTGGCCGTCCGGGCAGGCGAGGCGGATATGGTAGTGGTAGTTGTGCCCGTACATCGGGCGCACCTTGCGCAGCCAGCCGCGGTTGCCGTCCGCCTCGCGGCACAGGGCCTTCTTGATCGCCGGGTTGACGAAGATGCGCGCCACCTCCGGTTGCTCGGCGGTGAGGCGGATCAGGCTCAGCCGCTCCGGCGTCCAGGTGTCGGGGTCGATGTCGAGGCGGTCCGGCCGCACCATGTCGGTGGCCGAGGTCTCCTCGCGTTCCGCCCGCGTCATGCGCCGGTCCGGCATCGGGGTGAGCCACACGTCGGCATCGAGCCCGAGCTGGTGCGAGGCGTGGCCGGTGAGCATCGGGCCGCCGCGGGGCTGGGACATGTCGCCGACGAGCAAGCCCGGCCAGCCGACCCGCGGCGCCTTGCCGGCCAACCGCTCCAGGAAGTCGACGAGGTAGGGCGTGCCCCAGTTCCGGTTGCGCGACAGGCGCATCACCTGCCACGTCGCCCCGTCGATCGGCAGCGCGGCACCGCCCGAGAAGCAGCCCTTGGCATAGGAGCCGTAGGCGTGGGTCGGGCCGGAGGTCGGGCCGGTGACCCGGCCGAACAGCGCCTTGGCCGGGGTCGAGGGCGCGTCGGGATTCTCCAGCGGCGGCAGGGGTTTGGGGTTGAGGCTGCCCTTGTCCTGGGCGTGGGCGGCGGAGGCCGCGAGCGCCGAGG
>NZ_VRUV01000915.1:0-1011 GCF_008039455.1 Methylobacterium sp. WL116 | reverse complement strand
GCTACCGCGCCACCTGCGGCGCCGACCTCGGCGACGCCCGCTGCGGCGTCGACGTCACGCGGTTCCGCACCGACGGCACGGTCGACGGCCTGCCGGAGCCCGGCACCTTGTCCGCGGCGGTCGCGGGCACCTTCGCCGACGGGCTGTTCAGCGGCGGCCGCCTGAGCTGGACCGCGGGCGCCAATGCCGGCCTGTCCGGCGACGTGCGCACGCATCTCGGCACCCTGATCGAGTTGTGGGAGGCGCCGCCGCGCGGCATCGCGCCGGGCGACGCCTTCACCCTCGTCGCCGGCTGCGACAAGCGCCTCGCCACCTGCCGCGGCATCTTCGCGAACGCCCTGAACTTCCAGGGCTTCCCGCACATGCCGGGCAACGATTTCGTCGTGCGCTACGCTCCCGGCGCGGGTCCCGGCCTCGACGGCGGCTCGCTGTTCCGCTGAAAGGACGCCCCATGCGCGACCCGCTCGACGGTGCCGCGGTCGCGGCCGAGGCCCGGCTCTGGCTCGGCACGCCCTACCGGCACCAGGCCTCGCTGATCGGCGTCGGCTGCGACTGCCTCGGCCTGCTGCGCGGCGTCTGGCGCGGCCTTCTGGGCGACGAGCCCGAGGCGCCGCCGCCCTATTCCGGCACCTGGGCGGAATCGGCTGCCCCCGGCACCGACCCGCTGACGGAGGCCGCCGCCACCACGGCGTGAAGGCCACCTCCGTCACCGCGGCGCGGTCGTGGGCGTGGATCATCCCGGCCTGCGTGGCGATGGCGCAGTGGCGGGGTGAGGGCGTGGCGCGCGGGAAGTCTCCAGGAGCCGGTTCGCCTCGGAGTCTAGCCCTGTTCCTCCCCTGCAGAGAGGGGAGGGAAGCACTTGCGCTGCGATTTTCGATTGAAGCGCAATCCCATCGAGACTGAAGCCCCGGAGCTCGCCATGGCCACGCTGATCCTGTCCACGGCGGGGGCGGCGGTCGGGACCGCGCTCGGCGGGCCGATCGGGAGCGTGGTCGGGCGGGTGGCCGGCGC
>NZ_VRUV01000914.1:0-1019 GCF_008039455.1 Methylobacterium sp. WL116 | reverse complement strand
GCCCGAGGACGATCAAGGTCGACGGCCTCGTCGAGAAACCGTTCGAGCTCGGCGTCGAGGACCTGATCCGCAAGATCGGGCTGGAGGAGCGGCTCTACCGCCACCGTTGCGTCGAGCGTCTCGCTCGACCCGCTCGACCCGCGCGGCGCGGGGATAAGCGGGGGCATGCGCATGCACGCGAACGTGTTGCCGCTTCGTTCTTGCCGAGCCGGCCCCGAATCGGCGATACCGTCGCGCATGCGGATGCCCGTCCTCGCTGTCCTCCTGTCCCTGAACGCTCTGCCCTGCGCGGCTGCGCAGGCGCCGCGGGCGGCCGACCCGGCGGCGCTGGAGCAGGCGTGGCGCGACTGCGTGCGGGAAGCCTATGCGCACCAGCCGCCGGCCCAGGGGCGCGCCGGCTCGCAGCGCAACGCCCTCGACGAATGCAAGGAGCGCGAGGACGCCGTCGTCGCGGCGCTGATGGCCGCCCGCGACGTCGAGGCCGGACGCGATGCCCGCTCGCTGCCGGCCCGTGCCCGCGCCTGGGCGGCCTCGGTCGCCGCCTACGTCGTCGACCCGGTCTCGTCCTGGATCGCGATGCTGCGCAACTGAGCGCCGGCAATTCCCGCGCCGACGGCGGCCGGGTCGTTCAGAGGATCGGATGCATCTGCCGGGCGCGCCCGCGCGTCACCGCCCGTAGACGTCCTCGACGCGGATGATGTCGTCCTCGCCGGTATAGGAGCCGACCTGGACCTCGATCAGCTCGAGCGGGATCCTGCCGGGGTTGGTCAGGCGGTGCAGCGAGCCGATCGGCAGGTACACCGCCTCGTTCTCGTGGACGAGGACGAGGCGCTCGCCCAGCGTCACCTCCGCCGTGCCCTTCACCACCACCCAGTGCTCGGCGCGGTGATGGTGCTTCTGCAGCGACAGGCGCCCGCCCGGCGTCACCATGATGCGCTTGACCTGGAAGCGCTCGCCGATGTCGACGCGCTGGTACCAGCCCCAGGGCCGGTACATCCGCCGGTGCGCGTCGGCCTCCG
>NZ_VRUV01000913.1:0-1029 GCF_008039455.1 Methylobacterium sp. WL116 | reverse complement strand
GGGGTGGCGAGCAGCCCATCGGCCCCGTCTAGGACCGCCCTGTCCAAGGCAGCCTCACCTTCCTGAGCGGTGGTCAGGCCGGCTTGATCGGCCGCCTCGTCCCATCGTCGCTGCCGACGCTGGAGAACCCGCTGCAGGCGCCGCCGATGACGGCCTAATGAGATGACGCGTGCGATGGTCCCGGTGTCACCGGCATAGCGGTGTGATCCATCCCAATCGGGCGGCAACGGCACCCGCGGGTAGTCCATCTGAGCGAGAAGCGTCGCCTCGATGCGGTCGCAGCACGCCAGCGCGGCCTCATGCCGATCGACGAGCTCCTGAAACTCCGCAAATAAGCGCGGTATCAGGTCGATGAACGGTCCAGGGTCGCCCGGGTAGGGCGATGGCCGCCCAGAACCCGCCACCTCCTTCTTGATCGCCGGCAGACTGCCGAGGAGGGTGAGCAAACGCCGGCGGGTCGGTGATCCCCGCGCCGATGGCTGGGCGGCGCCGGGCGTAACGTCCTCGTGCCAGTCCACCGTCAGTACTCCCCGGCGAGCATGATAGTAAGCGTACGCTCAGTTGTTGCTGCGTCCGCCGGGTCCGATGATGCTCGCGTGAGGGAGCGGTCGAAGTAGTCGATCTTGAAGAACACCCGCTCGCCGGCCGCTTCCAGCGCGCCGAAATCGTGCTCGCCGTGCGGATCGTTGTCGGGTTCGAAGCGATCGAAGGCAGCGATGGCGTCGAGGATGATCTGTTGCCGCTCACGGCCGAGCGCGACAACACCGGCGGTGAGGACGAGGGTGCCGCCGGACAGCGAGCGGCGCAGGATATCGTTGAGCGCGCGGACGCGATCCGCGTCGAGGACGGCGGTCATGGGAACCTCGAAGGCTAGCGGGATGGGGACGGGGTGACCGGTACGGCGATCGCGCCATCGTCCATATCGGCTTGCTCACGTGCTCATCACCGGCATGTTGGCTCTCGCGGCTCCGACAGCCGAGGCCAGCACCATTACCGACTTCCTCGATCGCATCGGCGGCTGCCGTAAGC
>NZ_VRUV01000912.1:0-1032 GCF_008039455.1 Methylobacterium sp. WL116 | reverse complement strand
GCACTCGCGCCGCCCGGGCGCGTCGAGGCGGGCGGCGGCGTGCGACCAATCGTGTGCCGACTGTCACCCATTCCGCCATTGTCAAGGTCGGCTTCGAGCGGCTAAGCACCCTCGAAATCTTCCAAAGTCCGGCGCCGGCAGGCCGGGCGCGGATTCGCCCGCCGCGCAGCGCGACAGGAGTTGAAGAAAGCATGGACTCGTTCGAGCTGAACAAGGTGGCCGGTGCAGTGCTCGGCGCCCTGCTGTTGGTGGCCGGATCGGGCTTCGTCGCCGAGCTGATCTACCATCCCAAGCCCGCGGGCAAGGCCGGCTACGACCTGCCCGAGGCCAAGGAGGAGAGCGCCGCGGCGCCCGAGGCCGCCAAGGTCGAGCCGATCGCCGTGCGGCTGGCCTCCGCCAACGTCGAGAAGGGCCAGGGCGGCACCAAGGCGTGCCAGGCCTGCCACAGCTTCGAGAAGGGCGGCCCGAACAAGGTCGGCCCCGACCTGTGGGAGGTGGTCGAGCGCAAGAAGGGCAGCCACGAGGGCTTCGACTACTCGGCCGGCATGAAGGAGAAGGGCGGCACCTGGACCTACGCCGACCTCGACGAGTTCCTCACGAGCCCCAAGGCCTACGTGAAGGGCACCAAGATGGCGTTCGCCGGCATCAGCTCGCCTCAGGAGCGCGCCAACGTCATCGCCTACCTCCACACCCTGTCGGACAGCCCCAAGCCGCTGCCGGCGGTCGAGAAGGCGGCCGATGCCAAGCCGGCCGATGCCAAGCCCGCCGACAAGCCGGCCGACGACAAGCCCGCCGAAGCCAACCCCGCCGAAGCCAAGCCGGCGGACAAGCCGACCTCCGAGAAGCCGGCGGCCGGCAAGGCCTCCGAGGGCAAGGACAGCCCGGCCAAGCCCGCCGACACCAAGGCGGAGGGCGCCAAGCCGGTGACCGAGAAGCCGCCGGGCGCGCCCGCCGGCGCCGGCTCCGAGAACCGCAACGCGGTCGAGCAGAAGTCGGCGCCCGAGAGCAGCGGGCCGTCGCCCGCCGCCGACA
>NZ_VRUV01000911.1:0-1032 GCF_008039455.1 Methylobacterium sp. WL116 | reverse complement strand
GCCGTCCCGCGCGACATCGACGCGTCGTCCCGAGCGAAACCCGAGCGGCAGGGCGTTTTCTCCCGCCGCGACGCTTTGCCGTCGCGGCCCGGCATGGACGGGATCTGCATTCGCCGTGCCGCGTCGCGTCCCGCGCGGCGACCGTCCGAGGCCCGGCTGTGTGTGTCGAAGCGCGGCGGGGCGGAGCGCCCATCGGGCCCGAGCCCGCCGATCTGCCGGGGAAACCTCGGCTCGAATTCCTTGTTCCGCGACGCGGCCGACAAAAATCAAGCTTAACGCAGGTTATGGTTCGGCCCGTCGCATCGATCGACAGACTAGCCGAGGTCGACGCGAACGGCCGTCGCGCGGCGAGCCTTGCGAGGATCGTCGTGGGACGCGCCCGGCGCGGCGAATGCAGATCCCGTCCATGCCGGGCCGCGACGGCAAAGCGTCGCGGCGGGAGAAAACGCCCTGCCGCTCGGGTTTCGCTCGGGACGACGCGTCGATGTCGCGCGGGACGGCCGGGACCGGGGGCACGATGGACGCGGCGAACCAGGTGACGAAGGTCCAGGATGCACCGCGTGGAAGCCAGGATGCACCGCGTGCACGCAAAGGCGCGCCGCGTGCGCGGGAGATCACCCCGCGCGGAATCGCGCTCGGCGCCGCGATCACGGTCGTGTTCATCGCCGCCAACGTCTACATGGGCCTGAAGACCGGGATGACGTTCTCGTCCTCGATCCCGGCGGCGATGATCTCGATGGGCTGCCTGCGGCTGCTCGGCGGCTCGAGCATCCTCGAGAACAACATCGTGCAGACGCAGGCCTCCGCCGCCGGCACGCTGTGCAACGTCATCCTGATCCTGCCCGGCCTGGTGCTGATCGGGCATTGGCACGGCTTCCCGTTCTGGCAGACCAGCGCGGTGTGCGCCCTCGGCGGCCTGCTCGGCGTCGCGTTCTCGATCCCGCTCCGGCGCGCGCTCGTCACCCGCGCGGGCCTGCCCTACCCGGAGGGCGTCGCCGCCGCCGAGGTGCTGCGCACCGGCGAGGGCGAGGC
>NZ_VRUV01000910.1:0-1035 GCF_008039455.1 Methylobacterium sp. WL116 | reverse complement strand
GCCCTGGGGCGTCGGCAGCCGGCTTGGCCTTCCGCAGCGGCGCGCGGGCGCGCAGCGGCGTGATCAGCTTGGCGATCTCGCCCCAGAGATGGGCATCCTCGCGGGACAGCGCCCGCGGCCGGCGCGGCGGCCTCATGCCGGACGCTCGGATCGCGTGAGGTGAAGCGCGGGTCTCTTCTTCCATGGGAGAGGGAGCCGCGCCGTGACGCCCAGGATCCTTCCGGCTTCCACACGCCGACATGCGGACATTCGTTCGTCCGTTCCGGTTCCAGCGAGTCGCGGAAAGCGATGGCATTGGAGCCATGGCGTCGGAGACCAGAACCCCCTCATGGCGCGGCCGGCTTCGGCAGGAGCACGACGAAGCCGGGCTTGGTGTGCAGGTCTCCGGCCGCGACGCCGGCCGCCGCGCCGGTGCCGACGTAGAGGTCGCCGCGGGCCGGGCCGAGGATGGCCGAGCCGGTATCGGCCGCGACCACGAGGTGCCCGCTGCCGAGCTGGCCGGGCAGCCTGCCCTCCAGCCAGAACGGCAGGCCGTAGCGCCAGAGGGTGCCGTCCACCGCCAGGCTGCGGCCGGGGCTGAGGGGCGCGCCGGCCGCGCCCGGCGGACCCAGGGCGGGATCGGTGACCGGCTCGGTGCGGAAGAAGATGTAGGACGCGTTCAGCCGCATCAGCCGGCGTGCGTGGTCCGGGTGCGCGCGCAGCCAGGCGGTCCAGCGGGCGAGGCTGAGGTCGTTCAGGGCGAGGTGCCCCTCCGCCACCAGCAGCTTGCCGATCGAGGTGTAGGGCCGGCCGTTCTTGCCGTCGTAGAGCACGCGGATCGCCGACCCGTCGGGCAGGCGGACGCGGCCGGAGCCCTGCACCTGCAGCACGAACAGGTCGACGGCGTCGCGCAGCCACAGCAGCGGGCGGGTGCGCCCGGCGATCGCCCCGTCCTCGATCGCGGCCCGGTCGGGATAGGCCTCGAACCCGGCCGCCGCCGCGCGCCCGGCGCGCAACGCCGGATCGAGGCCGGGGCGGGTCTCGCCGGGGGCGAGC
>NZ_VRUV01000090.1:0-12497 GCF_008039455.1 Methylobacterium sp. WL116 | reverse complement strand
GGGGATCGCCTACTGGCGCGCCGCCCTCGCGGCCCGGCGCTTCGCATCCGCCCCGCTGAAGGGCCGCGTGCCGGTGGAGGAGGTCGGCCTCGCGGTTAACTCGGCCCGGGGCCGAAGCCAGGACCAGCTCCACATCCATCTCGACTGCATCAAGCCGCGGGTGCTGGCCGCCCTGCGGACGCACGGCCACGGCATCCGCGCCACCTGGGCACCGTTCCCGGTTCCCCTCGCGGGCGACCGCTACCTCGCCCTGCGGGTGACGGCTGCCGAGGCGGAGCGCTTCAACCCGTTCGCGGCGCTCGTCCGCCTGCCGGGGCGTTGGGACCTGCGGCAGACCAGCCTCGCGGCGGTCGCGACCCCGGCCGCCGATCTGGATCCCGGCTACTACGTGCTGGCCTACCGGGCGCCGCGGGCGAGCGCCGAGGACCTGATGGATCACACCTGCGGGGCGGCTACCGGAGCCGCGACGCCGTAGGCCGCGTGCCGCCGGCGTCGACGGTCATCCACAGGTCGCTCCGTGCCGTCGAGCCGAACCGGATCGGGGCCGACGAGGCGAAGCGTCATCACGCGCGAGCGCCTTCGCGCGACAACCGGTTGCCTCGACAAGGCGATGCCGGCGCTTATCCTTCACCGATGCGCTTTCCCGAAGCCAGCCGTCACCACGTCCAAGGCGGCCTGCCGCGCGATCGTCCGGATGCCTGAGACGTCGGACCGATCGCCGCGCTGCGTCCACTACGTCGGCTTCAAGGACGATCGCTACTGGAACGCCGTCCGGATCTTCGGCGGTCCCCGGGTGATCCACCGCCGCTGGGATTGGTTCGCGGTCCACGATGTCGGGCCCGACGACGTGGTCGTGTTCGCCGAGGGCGATGCCAGCCAGCCGATGGCGGCGTGGAACGCGACCGACATCGACGAACGCTGGCTCACCTGAGCCGCCGGCCCGCCGTACGCCGGACCATGATCGGGCTGCGGCACTCGAGGCAGCGCGAGCGTGCGAACCGAACCCGGATGGCGACCGTTGATGCGCCATGACCGATCCGACATCCGCCCCAGCGTCCGACGCGATCATCGACGCCCGCCGCCGCGAGATGGCGGTCGAGCACCTGCTGTTCGGCACGATCCGCTTCGTCGCGCAGCGCCATCCGGAGCTCCTCGACGAGCTCGACGGCAGCCTCGACCACCTGTGGGACAAGGCCCACGGCGAGGCCCGCGACGACGAGGCGGTGCGCGAGATCGCGCGGCGCTTCATCAAGAGCCTGCACGCCGAGAGCTAGCAGCCGCACGGCCACCCGCGACCTCTCGGGTTCGATGTCTTACAGGGCCGCCTTCGAGGCGGGCGGTGCCGCAGGCGGCCGGCACCGCCAGCCGCGGACCGATGCGGCCGGTGGAGAACGCATCCTCGCGCAACGGCCGCTGTTCATGCCGGTGCCGTCGGCCTCGGCGCGTGGGCGGCGCCTTCGCATAGCCCGCCGAGGTCCGGCCCCAGCAAGCGCGAGGACCGAAACCCGCACTTAATTTTTGCTTTGGGAGTGCCGGCGCGTCCGCCAGCCGACCGGCACCTTGCAGCGCCGGTGCAGCGCGAAACTTCAGGACGTGCGGCACCGCGCAGGCGCCGTGGATCGCGTCGATCAGGTCGATCGCAACAACCCGCCTCTGCAGGTCGAGCGCCGTGTCGAGAAGCGGCCCGAACGCGCCCGCGCCGACCTTATCGACCCGGACGTCGATCCGACCGAACGGCCGCAAGGGGCTCGGCTGCGATGGCCGCCACCGCCTCGGGACCGGTCGCGTCGGTTGGGGTCGCGACCACCTCGTCGTTGCCGACCCGGAACTCACGACCGCGTGGCATCGGGCCCACCGATACGGTGCGCGGCCGGAACGACGCAGCCCGCGCGCGCCATGAACGCCCCAGCGGCCGCATGGGCGATACCGCTCGATGCGCCGGTCAGGACGACGGTCACCATTGGAGTTCGGACATGCTCGCGCTCCGTCGCGACGTGCTTCGCGAGGCGAGCAGGTCCGGGTTCGCGTCCTGCGCGCGACCCTTACGACATAGGCGTTTGCCGGGTTGGGGTGCCACGGCCCGATCGTGCAGGCGAGAAGAAGCTTGACCGCGGCAACTAGTACGAACACATTATACTAGGAAATCCAGCCTATGACTTATGTCATATGTGCATTCTTAAGTTTGTTGGAGTCAAAGTCCGGAATTTATCGTAATAGAGCGCAATGCAGGTGCATCTCGTTACGCTCGGCTCACACGGCGACGTTCTGCCGTTCCTTGCGCTCGCCTCCGCCCTCAAGCGGCGCGGTCATGCCGTCGCCCTGGCGGCGCCGGCGCCGTTCGGCGGGCTGGCGAAGCGGGCCGGGGTCGATTTCCACGCTCTCGGCACGCAGGCGGATTACGAGCGCACCATCCGGCACCCGGATCTCTGGCATCCGCGGCGCGGGGTCGCACCGCTTCTGCAGACCCTGTCCTCGGCGACCGAGCCGGTGTTCGACTGGCTGCGCACACGGTGGTCGGCCGAGGGCGGTGTCGTCGTGGCGTCGCCCAACAGCCTCGGCGCCCGCGTCGCGCAGGACAAGCTCGGCCTGCCCCTGGTGACGCTCCACGTCGCGCCGTTCCTGATCGAGAGCCGCCGCGACGCCCCCGTTCTTCCGGGCCTGCCGCTGGCGCACCTCCTGCCGTCGCGCACGCGGCATTGGCTCGGGCGGGGCGGGGATCGCTACGTCGTCGACCCGGCGGTGCTGCCCGGCCTGAACGCGTTTCGGGCGACCCTCGGCCTGCCGCCGATCCGCCGGCTGCGCCACTGGTGGAACAGCCCGACGCGGATGGTGCTCACCTGCCCGGACTGGTTCGCCGAGCCGCAGCCCGATTGGCCCGAGCAGGCCGTGCAGGTCGGCTTTCCGCTCTCGGATCGCTTCGGTGACCGGGACGGGCTCGACCCGGAGGTGGCGGCTTTCCTCGACGCGGGCGCGCCGCCCATCGCCTTCACCTACGGCTCGGGAATGCGCCAGGGTCGGGCGTTCTTCCGCACCGCGACCGCCCTGTGCCGGCGCATGGGCCGCCGCGGCATCCTGCTGGCGCCGCAGGCCGATCAGGTCTCCGACACCCTGCCGCCGGAGATCCGGCACGTGGCCTACGCGCCGTTCAGCGCGCTGCTGCCGCACTGTGCCGCCCTGGTCCATCACGGCGGCATCGGCACCGTGGCGCAGGCGCTCACCGCCGGCATCCCGCAGCTCGTCGTTCCGGTGGCGTTCGATCACTTCGACGAAGCCGCCCGCCTGAGGAAGCTCGGCGTGGGGGCGACGCTGAGCCGTCGCCGGTTCACGCCGTCACGCGGCGCGCGCGTCATGGATCGGCTCCTGACCTCCCCGACCGTGGCGCACGCCTGCCGCGAGGCCGCGCAGCGAGTCGCGCACGAAGACGGGCTCGGCGCGACCTGCGATGCCGTCGAGCAGGCGATGGCGGCGTGAGCCCCGGCATGACCACGAAACGTCGGTCGCACCCGGTGACGGGCGACGGCCCGGCCGATTGAGCGGTCGCGACCGTCGGGTTGGCCGCCTGAGTGAGGTCAGGCTCGCGACCGCGACCTCCGCGGCACCTGACCACAGGCTCCGAACCGGGTGGCGAACGGACGGTTGGCCTCGCGACCATGGGTGGCATGGGCGGGCCTGCCCGGCATGTCGCGACGAAGGAGGTTCCGGGTGCCGTTTTCACCGAACAAGGCGATCTGCGTCCTCGGCTGCGTCGCCTGCCTACTGGGGCCGGCATGGCCTGCCGCGGCGCAGAGCACGGGCTACGTCACCGGCTTTCCGGGCAAGGATCCGGCCGGCGACGACGAGATCGGGTGGGGGCCGGCCTACAGGCCGGAGACGAGCTTCTCGCAACCCGGCACGCCGCCGACGCCCGGCGATTTCGCGGGCGCGGCCTATCGGGCGCGCACGGGCCGCGGGCCCTACGACGACGTGCAGAACGTCCGTAGCATGCGGCAGGTCCGTACAGAGCCCAGCGAGCGGTTCGCGACGGCATCGCAGCGCATCGTCCGCGCGCGTCGGATCGGCAAGCGGTCAGCGGCCGCACACGGTCACGTCCGGCACCGGGCGGCACGGCAGGCGATCCGATGAAGAGGCCCTTTCGCGTCGACCGCGACGCGTCTTCCGCGCGAGGGCGACGCTACAGGAAGTCGATCTTCCGGGCGAAATAGTCGCTGTGCGGATTGACGCCCATCGGCTCGGACGAGACGAAGGGCCGGGCCGCCTGGAACACGATCATCGCCATGATGGCCGCCATCGACCCACCGACCGGTGCCGATACGATGGCCAGGACCGGCGAGTATTTCCAGAGCAGCAGAGTCGTGATCGCGAGCCCGACGGCCGACGCCAGCACGATCCGAAAGATGCAGCATTCCGACGGTTGCATGCTTGCCTCCCAACCTGGGCACTTAAATCATAGGTTGTTAACATTGCCAAACATTCAATCGTGCCGTGTGTGCGTACTCATCCGCAAGGCATGACCGTGGCTTACCGCGTGCAGGCTGCGGCCTCGCGGTTTTTCGGAAGGCTGTTGCACCCCGGTCACGCTGGATCACGGCGGGCAACGATCCGCCGGCAGCGTCTCCTGCAATCATCCTGGCACCGACCTTGCTCCGGATGGTGCACCGCGACGTGTTGCGACGCAGCGTGCGCACCGGCACGTCACGGCCGAGGTCGGATCGCCATCTCTGGATCGACGCAGATCGCGGTGCGGCTGCACCGCCGGCGGATCGCTTCGCCACAACCGGTAAGGATGCCAAGCATGAAACTGAAGCTGTTCAGCTACGCGATGATCGGGGCCTTCGCTTTCGGCCTCGTTGCGACCGTCATCGGGACGGCCAGCGTGATTGTCGGCTTCTGACCGAAGGACTTGGGGCGCGATTCGAGGCGTGCGCGAGGGGACCGGGTCCCGCCGCGCGCGTCCCATGCTGGATCGGACCCACGCATTCAGGGCCCTGGTTCGGCGGTGATCGAACGCTAGGTGCGTGTGCCTGAGCGACGGCGATCCGCCGGCGCGAGCCGGATACCGTCCCATGGCCCTGGAAAAGCATTCCGATCAGGATGCGCACCTTTCCGCCACCGATCCGAACATCGTGGTCTTCGCAATGATCGAGGGTGGGCGGGTGATCCACGTCGAGATCCCGGTTGACGTGATGCATGCCGAGTTCGGCGCGACCAAGCTCGGGCCGGTCGACTTCTTCGAGTCGCATCGTGCCGTGATCGAGGGAACCGCGAAGCAGATCTATGAGCGCCTGTCCGAGCCGAGCGACCGCGTTCGGATCGGTGCTGCGGATTTTGCCGCGCCGGGCTCGCGGGCCAATGCGGCGGATGAGGTGACCTGACCGAGGACGACCCGTCGAGGCTCCCCGGCTCGGACGCGATCGGCACCGCGGATCATGCCGCCGGCGCCGCTCGGAACATCGCGACGCGCTTGCGAGAACCGCGACCGATCGCAGGACGTTGCTCTTCCGAACCGGAGAGTCCCCCATGCCCTATCAGGTCGCCAACACCGAAGATCTCGCGAACACCACCTACGACGCCGGCCGTCCCGCCGACGCTGGGGAAACGCGTGATGCGCCAGCCGCCCGGAAGCTGGAGGAAGGCCTGACCGACGCGACCAGTTCCGAGCCGCTCCCGGTGCCGGGAGAGGATGCCGAGGTCGGCTTGGCCCAGAAGGGCACCGGCGAGGCCGCGGTCGTCCGCCGCGAAACCGAGATCTGAAGGACCGCCCGCATGACCGCCGACACAACCGACACCCAGGCCCAGCGGATGCCGCAGGGAAAACCGAAGCCGGACGGCGCGGCGATCACGCCCCAGGACACCGTCACCGGGGAGACCAAGCCGGGCGCGGGCCCGATGGACCGGCCGGGAACGGAGGCCGAGGATAAGGCTCGGCGTCCGTAGGCCGCCAGGCGCGGCTGGACCCGACGACGCGAACTCGCAACCTGTCCCGAACGCGGATCGGCGCGAGCCGCTGGGTTCGCCATGCCATAGGGTTCGATCGGCGAAGCGACGCCGCCACGCGGTCGCGTCGAGGCCGCGAGGCCTCCGGCAGCGTGACGGCATCGGCGCTCTCGGCGAGACGGACCCGATCAGCCGGTCTTCTCGACGGCGCTCGGCAGGACGAGCGGCGGCGTCTGCTGGTGCTGGATCACGCGCCAGACCTCGTGCGACACGCGTCGATAGGTCGAGGTGCAGTTCGCCTGATACGCCTCGTCGTCGCGCGCGGCCTCGACGTGGTAGGCGACCACGATGATGCCCTCCTGCGGCCGGGCGATCTGGCCCTTCGAGAACGCGAGCTCGGTCCATCGCGGCGTATGAGCGACGGCCTCGATCGCCTGGGTGCCGCTGAGCACGAAGGGCGGGTGCGGCAGCACCATGAGGCATTCCTCGTCGACGAGCTCGCGATAATGGTCGGGACTGCCGTCCCAGAGGCTCTTCTCGAAAGACCAGACACGGTCGTCGTCCATGGCATTCACCTCAAGCAGCGGGAAGTCCCTCGGAGAAGTGCGGTCGCACCGCTTCGTTCCGTCGTGCCGCGACCCTGCGAGCGGGTCGACCGCTTGAGGCTCGGGTCTTCCGAAACCGTAAAACAGTATCGTCGACGCGCCCGAACGTGCTTGGCCCGACGTCGCGCAACGATCTTCGGAGAGGGCCATTCCGGCTGGGCGACGTCCCGCACTGTGCTTCGGAAGCCTTGTCGGACCGCGGCCGAATTCTGACGCCGGGCCGGCCGCCGCAGTCGCTTTCCGGTCGTCCGAAGCTCCGATGTCTAAATTCGGCACATCATCGACGGCATCGCTCTTGCCGAAACTTGGTGCGTTCGCCATTTCTTGTCTCACTCACGGACAAGCGGGGGCCCGCGATCCGGGATCGAAACGATGTCCTCATCAACGACGGAACGGCTCCTCGATGTCGGCGGCCCCTTGAGCCGCCGATCGACGGTCATCGCCAACGTGCGCTGGTTCCGAAAGCTCGCCGCGCGCGCGCTTCGCGACGGCGCGCCGAATGCGGAGGTGCGGGCGGCCAACGCCCGAGCCGCCGCGCGCATCCTGATCCGTCAGGGGAAGCGCGAAGCGCTGGTCGACCGCATGATCCGTGAGACGCAAGGGGCCGACGTTTAGGCCTTCCGCACCGATCCACGCCCTTCGCGAACAGTCCGCCGGCGCGCCGCATCCACGCACCGGCGGCCGACGGTCAGTGCCCGGCCGGCGCCGGCTGACCCGGCTGGAGCCAGGTCTTCAGCGCGTCGAGCCAGCCGGCAGGCAGCACGACCCAGCTCGGCAGGGCGGGCAGGACGTTGGCGGCCGAGCCGTTCCAGCGGCCGGCGAGGGTCTGGCGGCTTTCCGCATCCATCTCGCGTATCTTCATGTCGAGGATCTTCTCCTGGATCGGCAGCGTCTGCATCTGCGCCTGAGCCGACTGGGCGTTCTTCATCGCCACGAAGGTCAGGTCGATCGCCTTCTGGATCTCGGGGTTGTCAAAGGTCAGACCCTCGGCGTAGCCGAGCGTCGTCACCGTGATCCCCATCGGCTCGTAGACGCGCCGGACCTCCTTCTCGACGGCCTCGATGATCGCGGCCTTGCCGTGGATCGCCTCGTCGGTGGTGCGGCGGCCGAACTCCTTGGCCATCGCCGCCTGGACGGTGCGGTGGACGTTCTCGTCGACCACCTCGGCCAGCGACTTGCCCTGGATCACGCTCGCGAAGTTCACCTGCGGGTCGCTCGCGTTGCCGCCGGTGGCACGCGCGCCGAACCAGTAGACGAACTTGCTCGCATCCTCCTCCTTCACGAAGGCCGAGACGACGACGCCGGTGCGCAGGGTCACCGATTCCGCGGTCTCGAAGCGGATGCCCTGGTCCTTGGCCGAGGTGCCGCGATCGGTCGAGCTCACCCATTCGCGCGAGACCGGCGACCGGTCGACGAGCATCAGCCGCGCGGCGGGCACGTAGTAGTCGTAGGCCCAGCCGGGATTGCGGATCAGCGTGTGCGGGATCTGGACCCGCTTCATCGCGACCTTGCGCTCGTTCAGGAACTGCTCGGACATGAAGGCCGCCTGGCCGGACTTCGATTCGCCGAGCTCGGGGATGAGGAAGGCGGTCTGGTTCGGCAGGACCTCGACGAATTCCGGGTAGTCGCGGGTGTCGTAGTAGGCCTGCGCCGGCTCGGGCTGCGCCTCGACCAGCAAGCCCGCGACCGCGAGCCCGGCATATCCGGCCCCGCGCCGTCCGACGCACCAGATCGCGGCGATCAGGGCCAGGGACAGGATTGCCGCGAACGGGCCGGCGCCGTTCAGGGCCGTCGCGGCCCAGGCGGTCTCGGCCGCCGGCCAGTCGGCATCCTGGAACTGGCGGGCCGCGATGCGCCCGGCCTCCGCGGCGCCGAGCCGGTCGCCCGGCCCTGCACGCAGGACGAAGACATCCGTGCCGACGACGAGCGTCGTCAACGCGATACGAAGCGTGGTGCTCATGGATGGGGGTCTGCAGCGAGACGTGAGATGCCCCAGATGGCCTGGGGCCGTCACCGTGGGCGGAGGGCACGCCGGAGTCTCGCCGGGGCCGCGTCGCGCGGTGCTCGCCGACCGGGATGGCGGCGAACGACGGTGATCATCGCGCCGCGTCGTGTGCGCCGCAACACCAAAGCGACAGGCGGTGCGTGCGGCGCGGACAACGAAGCCATGCGACCCTTGCAGGTCGCCGGCCTCACCGACCGAGGGACGGGCCGCCGGCCGCACCGCCGGTGCCGGGCGGTCCGCTGGTCGGCGTCCCGCCGATGTTCACGCTCGGGGTGGTACCGGGCACGGACGAGTTGCTCGGGTTGGCCTCGTTGCCGCGGGTGATCGGGCTCGGGCCGAGGTCGCGCGCTCCGCCGCCAACACCGCCGGTGCCGGGAGGGGCGGTGACGCCGGTATTGCCGGCGCCGCCCGTGACGATCTGCGCCGAGGCGGGACCGCTTAGGAGAACTCCGAGCGCGGAGGCGAGTGCGATCGTCGAGCGTGTCATCGGGCCGTCCATTTTATGAGAGGTCGCACGGCAACGGACGGAAGCAGGCGCGGTTCATCCGAAACCCGGGGGATTCGGCAGGTCGACCACCTGCCTAGCCTCGGCGGCATCGCTGCGAGGTCGCTCAAGTCGCTCTTCGATGGCTGGCACCGCTTCTCGACCGGTCGACGGGGTTGCCCTAGGCTTCGGCGACACGAGGATGTCCGGCATGCGAGGGCACGGGGTGAGGAGCGTGCGTTTCCCGAAGCGATCACGTCCGTCGGCCCCGCCGTCGACGTTCTCTGCGGTGCTCGTGGCGATGGTCGCCCTCGTGCCGGCGGCGTCCGCGGCGCCGCGCGGGGACGGATCTCGGCACGTCGTCGTGAAGTACGGCCTCAGCTTCCTCAATCTCGGCGTCGGCACCGCGGATCTCACGGCCGACCTCACCCCCGAGCGCTACGCGATCGGCCTCACCGGGCGCCTCACCGGTCTCGCCGGCTGGTTCTTCCAGGGCGACGGCACGGCGCGGTCGAGCGGGCGCCTGTCGCCGGCCGGGGCGGTGCCGAGCACCTTTCGGATCGACAGCCGCTACGGCACCGCACCGGTGCGCGTGCTGGTGACGTTCGATGCCGGCACCGTCCGCAAGGCGGAGGTCGAGCCCGAGCCGCAGCCGAAACCCGATCGCGTCCCGGTCACCGCCGCCGACACGACCAACGTCACCGATCCGATCGGCATGCTGGCGGTGCAGGTCGGCCCCGGCCCGCTGGTCCCCGCCATGTGCGATCGGCGCATCCCGGTCTTCGACGGCGCCGCCCGCGCCGACATCGCGCTGTCGCGCGGCACGGTGGTCCAGGTCACCGTCGGGCCCTACCGCGGGCCCGCGCTCGAGTGCCGGATCCGCTGGATCCCGGTGGCGGGCCACCGCGCCAAGGGCTCGTCAGTGCGCCGGATGTCGGAGAACGACGACATGCGCGTGCGCCTGGCCCCGATCACGGAAGCCGGGCTGCTGCTGCCGCTCTCGATCGCCGTCGGCACCGGCTGGGGCACGGCGCGCATCGAGGCGACGAGCTGGAATGCCGCGCCGGCCAAACCCGCCCACGCGGATCCATGAGGCCGGCTCGGGGCTTTCGGCATCGCGGCCCATGTTCGGACCTGGCGCCCCATGCGTCGGACGAAGGCCGCAGGAGGACGATGCGATGCGACGCCCACCCTTTGCGATCCGATCGCTCGCGGCCCTGGCGATGATCGTCCTCCCGGTCGCGGGCATGCCCCGCGCCCAGGCTCAGACCGTCGCGGCGCCGCCGTCCGGCTCCGCGGCGGCGACGCCCGACAACGCGATCCTGCTCACGGTCTTCCTGAAGCACGACCAGTCGCGGCCGCTGGCCGAGCTGAACGCGCAGCTCACCCGGCAGGGGTTCTACAAGGCCTTCCCGCCGCCCGGCATCGAGGTGGTGTCGTGGAACGTCGTGATGGGCATCGGCCAGGTCATCGTCCTGTGCCTGCCGGCGAACCGGATCCGCGAGATCAACCGCGTGCTGGAGGATACCGCCTGGGGCGCCTACCGGACCGAGTTCTACCCGACCTACGATTACAGGGCCGTCGGCCTCGGCGAGCACGAGAAGGCGCAGTAGGCCGCACCGATGACGACCGGTCAGGCCCGGCTTCGGCTCGGGCCACGGCGTTGAAGGCCGCTTTCGCGAGCGTGGTCGCAGACGTCTCGCGCTCCCCGCGGGCGTCCCGCGCCGATGCCCGCCGGCGGCATCGGCGCGGCGGACACGTCGCGCGGCGGATCGCCCGATGCGGCATCTCGAGCCGATGTTTTAGACCGGACTTGGTCTGGCTCCCTGTCCGTGGCATAATCGGCGCATGAGCGATACATCAACGAACATCCATCCGTACTCCCTGGAGATCATTCCCCCGAAGGCCGACGGCGGCTCGTATCAGTGGGCCATCCGCAAGAATGGCAAGCTGACCCAGCGCTCCGACCGGAGCCTGCCGAGCGAGGCGAAGGCCCGCGAGAGCGGCCTCGGCCAGATCGAGAAGCTGCTGTCGGGCGTCGGCGACCGCTAAGGCCCGCGACCCTTCGATTTGCGAGACAGGAACGGCGCGGCCCCCCAGGGTCCGCGCCGTTCCGCTTTCCGGGCGTCGTCGTCGCCGCATCCCCGGGCCGGACGACAGGGTTCGACCGCAGGACGGTTGCCATGTCCGCCCCGGCGCCAATGTAAGGCTCATGCTCGAAACGAACCGCCAAGCCCAGACCATCGTCGCCAAGCCGGACGCGCCGCCGACCCTGGACGCGCTGACGCGCCAGCGCCTCGGGCGCCATCTCCAGGCGCTCTACGAGCCGGTGATCGACGAAGCGCTCGATCCACGCCTGGCCGAATTGATGCGGCAGCTCGACGACGATCGACAGGGCGGTTCCTGACGCCGCGTTCCGAAGCGGGGGGAACGCTGCGCTCCGTCATCGGTACGGAACGTCCGACGCTTGCATGGTGCGTCGCAACGCACTATTGGTGCGTTGCGGGATAGCGATGGCGTCGCAGTCCTGCTGCCCATCTTGGGCGTTTCCTCCCTAGACTTCGGGCCGCTCCTTTCGGGGCGGCCTTTTTTCTGTCCGGGCCGTCGCGTCGACCGGGGACGACACGTCCTGGCAAGCGCGCTGATGCGCGATCCGGCGGACGGCGTTATCCTCGTCCGGCCGAAGCTGCGACCCGAACCTCGGTCCGACGGAGCGGATGCCCGGCCCCACCGCGTGCGAGGGACTCGACGCATGAGCAACGTGATTCGTCCCACCTTCGGCCGCCAGCCGCATCCCGTCGACGCGGAGTCCGACGAGGCGGCCTATCAGCCGCTTCGGGTCTACGGCGAGGCCGCCGGCCACGTCGTCGCCCTGGTCGAGGATCCCGACGCGCCGGCCGGCGCCGTGCTCAAGGTCGTGGTCGGGCCGCTTTCGGGAAACATCGTCGAGGCCGTCGCGGTCCTGCCCCGGACGGAAGCCGGCGAGATCGATGCCGAGCTCGTCGGCATGGCGGTGCTGCGCACCCTCGCGCTGATGGATTAGGGCGTCGGCCCGGGAAAGCCGCCGTTGCCGGTGCGCCGAGACGCGGCAACCGCATCCCCAAAGGCGCGGCGATCGGGTAGCGTGTCGCCCGATCGGAGGACCGCCCGGCAACCTCCCCCATCCCGGCCACGGACGGGTCGAACCCCATGCCAGCCCTCGGCCCGTTGCGCGACCGCCTCGGGGCGGCCCCGGCGCTCCACGATCCGAACACCGCCGCCGCCCGGCTCGGCGACGTCGAAGCCGCATTCCCGGCGGGGTTCCTCACGCCGCCCCTGCGGCCGCTGCTCCTCGGGATCGCCGACCATTCCCCGTTCCTGTGGCGGCTGATCGCGCAGGCGCCGGAGCGCTTCGCCGCCCCGAGGCGGTCGCGCAACGGGCCGAGGGCTGGCATGGGGTTCGACCCGTCCGTGGCCGGGATGGGGGAGG
>NZ_VRUV01000909.1:0-1041 GCF_008039455.1 Methylobacterium sp. WL116 | reverse complement strand
CGCCGAGGTCGCCGCCGACCCGCAGGCGGCCTTCCGCCACCGTCACGCCGCCGGCGAACGGGCTGTCGCCGGTGAGGTCGAGGCGGCCGGCGCCGGTCTTCACGATGGTGCCGGTGCCGTCGATCGTGCCGGAAAACAGCGCGTCGGTGCCGTTCGAGCCGGCGGTGAGGGTGGCTCCGCCCAGCGAGACCCGACCGTCGCCGTTCAGCGCGGCGACGCTCTGGTCGTAGCCGGCGAGGTCGAAGGTCCCGGCACCGGCGACGAGGAGCGCGCTGCCCGCGGGGAGGGCGCCCGCGATGCCGGCGCGCAGGGTCCCGTTGGTGACCGAGGTGGTTCCGGCGTAGCTGTTGGCCTGGGTCAGCAGGACGGTGCCGTCGCCGCTCTTGGCGAGCGTCCCGGGGCCCGACAGCACCGCGTCCACGGTGCCGCTCTGCAGGCCATAGATCGCGCCGCGCAGCGTGCCGTTGCGGATCGTGCCGGCGGTGAGCACCACCGGGCCGGCGCTGGAGGCGGTGCCGCCGAGATCGAGCGTTCCGCCCCCGACCACGAGGGCCGCGTCCGCCGCGCCGAGACGACCGCTCCCGGTCAGCTGCAGTGTGCCGCCATCGACGCGGGTGCCGCCGGAGAAGTCGTTGGCGCCGGACAGCGTCACGGTGCCGGCGCCGGTCTTCACCAGCGGCCCGGGGCCGGTCAGCGCGGCCTCGATGCCGCCGGACTGCACGTCGTAGACCGAGCCGCGCAGCGTCCCGTCGGCGATGGTGCCGCCGGTGAGCCGCACCAGCCCGACGGCCTGATTCGTGCCGCCGAGGTCGAGCCGCCCGCCCGAGACCAGCAAGGCGCCGTCGGTCGCGCCGAGCGTTCCGGGCGCGGAAGTCGCGAGCGTGCCGGCCGAGAGGCTGGTGCCGCCGGCATAGGTGTTGGCGGCCGAGAGGGTGACGCGGCCGGTGCCGGCCTTCGACAGGCCGCCGGGACCGACGACCGGGCTCGCCAGCGTCGCGTCGTCCGGCCCGTCGCAGGCGAGGCCCGTCGCGGTCGCCACGC
>NZ_VRUV01000908.1:0-1048 GCF_008039455.1 Methylobacterium sp. WL116 | reverse complement strand
GCGCCACCACCGCGACGCCCGCCGCCGCGCAGGCCTCGACCACGAAGGCGACCTCCTCGGTCGAGCCCGGCCGAACGGCGGCGAGCGCCGAGCCGCGGTAGAGTTTTCGGGACTCAACGAGATACGGGGCGAGGTCGGACGGGTCGGTCAGAACATGGGCGGCCCCGAGGCGCGCGCGCAGGGCTTCGAGGAGGGTGTCGGCGGACGGGGCCGGGGCGAGGGTGGGTTCGGTCATGATCGGTTCTTCGGCAGGGATTCTCTCGCGGACGCGGCCGCGATGCAAACGCTGCGGGCTGGCATGGACCGGTCGGTGGCCTAAGACTAGCCGCAGCGGGCACCCGGTCCACCCGATGCCCGAACGACGACCCGCCCCTGTCTCACGAGGCACGCCATGCTGTCCGTCATCCCGAACCCGCCCCGCGTCGCCCTGCCGGTCGCCGGCAGCACGGACCTGTTCCCGGTGCGCCGGGTCTACTGCGTCGGCCGCAACTACGCGGCGCATGCCCGCGAGATGGGGAAGGACCCCGACCGCGAGCCGCCGTTCTTCTTCATGAAGCCGGCCGACGCGCTGCAGCCCTGCGGGCCCGAGCCGAAGCGGCACCCCTATCCGCCGCGCACCGAGAACTACCATTTCGAGATCGAGCTGGTGGCGGCGCTCGCCAGCGGCGGCCGCGACATCCCGGTCGAGGCCGCGCGCGATCACGTCTACGGCTACGCCATCGGCCTCGACATGACCCGGCGCGACCTGCAGGACGAGGCCAAGGCCCTGGCCCGGCCATGGGACCTCGGCAAGGCGGCCGACCTCTCCGGCCCGATCGGCCCGATCCACCCGGTCGCCGAGATCGGCCATCCGGCGGCCGGACCGATCACCCTCTCGGTCGGCGGCGCCGAGCGCCAGCGCGGCGACCTCGGCGACATGATCTGGTCGGTCGCCGAGCAGATCGCCTACCTCTCGGCCTATTTCGCGCTTGAGCCGGGCGACCTGATCTTCACCGGCACGCCGGCCGGCGTCGGCCCGGTGCGGCGGGGCGAGCGCATGGTGGGGGCG
>NZ_VRUV01000907.1:0-1052 GCF_008039455.1 Methylobacterium sp. WL116 | reverse complement strand
CGCGCATCCTCAGCGGCTCGCGAGGCTGCCGGTCGTGGCCGGCGCCTCGGCGGTGGCCGTGCCGCGCACCCAGCGGGTCGCCTCGATGATGTTGGTGCCCACCGTGGTGCGCACCGAGATGCGCATCGGCACCAGCATCCGCGTGCCCTCGACCGGCGCGAGCCAGACCGACATGTCGCGGTTCTCCTCCATGAAGCGCACCCCGGGCCGGTCCGGCCGGTGGCCGGCGACCGCCTGGTAGCGGGCGTTGCAGACCAGCACCGGGCCGGAATAGCCCGGCTTCTCCACCGCCCGGGTCTCGCCGTAGCTCAGGACCACGTTGAAGCGGGTCGCGCCGTCGAAGACCGGCAGCGTGCGGTTGCAATTGTCCGGGTTGGTCAGGTCGCCGGAGGCCTGGGCCGGCATCAGCAGGGCGCTGGCCGGGTCCATGATCCCGCGCTTGTTGGCGGGCGTCACCGGCACGCGGTCGTCCATGTCGACCAGCGGCGGCGTGACCTCGGACTGGGTGACGTTGCCGTGGGCGAGCGCCATGCGCACGGCGATCCCCGAATTGGCGGTCCGCGTCGCGATCGAGAAGGTGTTGGGCTGCGGCGCGGCGGCGATGATCCCGGCGGAGCGGGCCGAGCCCTGGCCGCCGGTGATCGCGCCGACGAGACCGGTCAGCGTCGCCGAGACGTCGACGCGGTACTTCGCGTTCTCGAAGGTGCCGGCGAGCCGCGCGGTGCCGATCGACAGGCCGGCGAGCGCGATGCCGTAATCGACGGCGATGCTGGCGGGCGCGGCCTTGCGCTCCCGCGCCTCGGCCGGCGAGAGGGCGCCGGCGCCGAGGGCGGCGGCGAGAACGAGGCGCATCAGTGGGAAGGCGCTGCGGTGGGGGCGGGCGCTCATGGTCCGAATCGCATCCTCACGAGGTCGTCCGGGCACCGGCCCCGACGACGCGGAGCCCCGGGGCTGCCCAGGCGACGGTTATCCGAGCCGCATGGTTAACAGGCCGTTCCGCGCGCGCCCAGGGCTCCTGGCTGCCGGGCCGGCGGGTCGCCGCAGGGCCGAGG
>NZ_VRUV01000906.1:0-1057 GCF_008039455.1 Methylobacterium sp. WL116 | reverse complement strand
GCCCTGCGCCGGGCGGTGTCGGCGATCGACGACCCGTTCCGGCTCGCCGCCTTCCACACCCTGACGACCTTGACCGGCTCTCTGCTGATCGCGCTGGCGTGTTGGCCGGGCGTCCGTCCAGCGTCAGGCGGAAGCCGCCCGCGCCCTCCGCGAACCCGGTCTCCTTGTAGAAGCGCTTCGGCAGCACCGGCTTGCCGTGGTCGCGCACCGCCCGCATCGGGTCGGGGCGCGGGGTGTCGGAGGGCTGGCCCAGCCAGTCTTGCGTGACGTCGTCGCTCATGGCTTCGGAGATAGGCGATCGGGTGCGGTTTCGCGAGCCCGATCAGCCGCCGGACCCGTCCCGGAACAGGTCGCCGAGGGCCGAGGCCGTGTCCACGACGGTCACGGCGCCGGCGCCGAACAGGGCGCCGGCGGGATGATAGCCCCAGGCGACGCCGATGGCCGCGGCGCCCGCCGCCACCGCCATCGCCATGTCGTAGCTGGTGTCCCCGACCATCACGGTCGCCGACGGGCCGACGCCCGCCTCCGCCATCGCCTGGAGCAGCATCGCGGGATCGGGCTTTGAGGGCGCGTCGTCGGCGGTCTGGGTGGTGGCGAACCACCCTTCCCAGCCGTTGAAGGCGACGAGGTGGTCGACGCCGCGCCGCGACTTGCCGGTGGCGATGCCGAGCCGCACGTCGTCGCGGGCGTGCAGCCGCGCGATCAGCTCGCCCATGCCGGGAAACAGCGGCTCCTCGTAGTCCGGGTCGAGCCGGAGGGCGTTGAACGCACGCTTGTAGCTCTCGGACAGCTCGGCGACCGGGCCGTCGTCCCCGACGAGGCGCCGGAACGCCTGCGGCAGCGAGAGGCCGACCACGGAGAGCGATTCGGCGCGGCTCGGCGCCGGAAGCCCATTCTCGGCGAACGCCGTGCCCTGCGCGGCGACGATCAGGTGCTGGCTGTCGACCAAGGTGCCGTCGACGTCGAAGACGACGAGCTTCACGTGCCGGGACGGCAGGGCCGCCTCGCATGCGCGCGCGCTCCACGGCGGCAGGCGGCGCCGATTCCTGATCCGGTG
>NZ_VRUV01000905.1:0-1061 GCF_008039455.1 Methylobacterium sp. WL116 | reverse complement strand
CCTGACCGACCACCTCGACGGCGAGGTCGGGCGCTCGCACCGGGTGCTGGCCGAGCGCGGCGGCATCGGCCGCACGGAAGGCTTCACGCCGGTGCGGCTCACGGCGGAGCCGGGAACGATCCGGACGGTGGCGATCCTGGGCCACGACGGCCGCGCGCTGCTCGCCGCCTGATCGCAGGCCGTCGGCTGCGCACCCCGCCCGCCCCCGCAGCTCAGGCGGTCCAGCCGCAGGCGAGGAGCCCGCTCCGCATGTGCTCCGGCGCTGGCGCCTCGGCGACGACCGGCGGCTTCTTCGGGTAGAGCGGCAGGGCGAGCTGCCGGGCATGGAGCTTCAGGCCGGGGCCGCCGTGGCGCGGCGCGGTGCCGTAAATCGGGTCTCCCACGATCGGAAACCCCGATGCGGCGCAGTGGACGCGAAGCTGATGGGTGCGGCCGGTGACCGGCACGAGCTCGAGCCAGGCCTGGCTCCCGGACCGGCCGAGCACGCGCCAATGCGTCAGCGACGGATCGCCGGCGGGATCCGCCTTCATCCACCACGAGCGCGGATCGCTCGAGCGCCGGGCGAGTGGCAGGTCGACGCTGCCGGTCTCCTCCGTCGGGCCGCCCTCGACCAGGGCCCAGTACGCCTTCCGGGCCCGCCCGTCGGCGAACAGCTTGTTCAGGCGGGCGAGCGCCTGCGCGTGGCGCCCGAGCGCGAGGCAGCCGGAGGTGTCGCGGTCGAGCCGGTGCGCGGCCTCCGGGCGCCGCGGCAGGCCGAAGCGCAGCCCGTCGAGGTGGTCGGTCAGGGTCTCGCCGCCCTTCGGCCCCGGATGCACCGGCAAACCCGCAGGCTTGTCGATGACGAGGACCAGGGCATCGCGGTAGAGCAGGCGCGCGCCTATGTCAGGGTGGATAGCGGCGGGCGACGACATGCCTCCCGGCTAACGGTGCCGGGGCGCGGGAGCAAGGACGACATGAGCCAAGACGAGAAGCCGGGCTGGTTCGGCCGCCTGTTCGGGCGCAAGGGCGCGACCGAAGCCCCCGAGCCGCCGGCGGACTCGCCCGCCTCGCCGGCGGAGGGC
>NZ_VRUV01000904.1:0-1061 GCF_008039455.1 Methylobacterium sp. WL116 | reverse complement strand
CGTGGCGGCGCGGCCGGCGGTGCGCGCGACGATGGCGCGGACGGTCTCCGGGGGGAGGGCGCCGAGCGCCCCGTTCTCCGGGTCCTTGGCGTCGATCAGGTCGGCCCCGGCGCGGATCGCGGCCTCGGCCTCGGCGGCGTCGCGGACGCTGACGAGGAGGCGGGGGAGGGGATTTGTCGGAAACGGAGGTGCGGACTCGGACACGGGCGACCTGAACGGGGACGGCTCGGGGGCGGCGCGGGCGCCGGACGACATCACGACTTGCCGGGCAGGGGCTCGGCGAGCAGGCGGTTCTTGACGATCCAGCGCATGGCATGCGTCCAGGTGTCGTCGGTGTCGGCCCGGATCACCACCTGCCCGCCGCGCACCACCTTGCCGGTGGCGGCGTCGGCGATGACGACGTTGAGGTTGAAGATCTGGCCCGACCCCTTCTCCACATAACCGGTCACGGCGAGATCCGCACCCAGGGCCTTGGCGATCGGGGCGGCGCAGCCGTCGCACTTGTAGAGCGGCCCCTGCTTGCTCACCTCGGCCGCCTGCGGCGCGGTGTCGACGGGCTCCAGGCCGCCCTTGTCCTTGAGCGCGCCGCGCAACTCGTCGGTGACCAGCGCGAGCTTGCGCGCCTCGTCGGGCCGGGCCTTGCGGCCGCCGACGACGCCCGGATCGAACAGCTCGACCGGGAAGACCGCGGCCTTCGACGGCTCGGCCGCCGCCGCGCCCGGAGGGCAGGCGGCGAGCACGAGGGGAACCGCGAGGCGGCAGGCGCGAAGGGCGCCGTCGCGAAAGATCGTGCCGCGAAGGATCATGACGGAACTCCAGTCGGAGGCATCGGCGCCGGCCGCAACGCCGGCCGCATCCCGGCATAAGGTCGCGCGGCGGGGAATTTTGGCAATGATCGGGGCGCGCTTAACGTTTGAGTCCGCGCCCGGAATGCTGTTACGTCCCGCCCCCATGCACGCCTCCCTGCACGCCATCCTGCACGATCCTGCACGTTCCCTCGGTGCTGCGGTGCTGCTCGCCCTGGCGCTGGCCGGCCCGGCGGCAGCCCAGGAGCCCGCCGC
>NZ_VRUV01000903.1:0-1061 GCF_008039455.1 Methylobacterium sp. WL116 | reverse complement strand
GGCCGGGCTCGACGGCGCCCTGTTCGGGGCGGGGACGAGCCCGCGCTTCGTCGCCGGGCCGCGGCTGTCGGACGTCGCCGGCCTGTCCTCGACCGAGGGCGATCCGGTGCCGCGCGTCTACGGCCGGGCGAAGCTGGGCGGCACCCTGATCTGGGCGACGCGGCCGCTCGAGGTCGCCAACACGGCCGTCGAGCGGGCGTCCTCCCCGGCGAAGGGCGGCGGCGGGCAGAAGACCGTGCGGACGCGCTACGCCTACTTCGCCAACCTCGCGGTCGGCCTGTGCGAGGGCGAGATCGCCCTCGTCCGGCGGATCTGGGCGGACGGGATCGAGCTCGACCGCACCGCGATCACCTGCCGGGTCCATGCCGGCGCGGCCGACCAGGCGCCCGATCCGCTGATCGTCGCCAAGGAGGGCGCCGACGCGCCGGCCTATCGCGGCCTCGCCTACGTGGTGTTCGAGGGGCTGCCCCTGGCCGATTACGGCAACCGCATCCCGCAATTCGCCTTCGAGGTGGTGCGGCCGGTCAACGGCGTCGCGCCGCTGATCCGCGCGGTGAACCTGATCCCCGGCGCGTCCGAGTTCGGCCTCGACCCGATGCCGGTCACGGTCGATCTCGGCCTCGGCCGGACGCGGGCCGCCAACCGGTTCCAGCTCCAGGCGGCGACCGACGTGGTCGCGTCGCTCGACGCGCTGCAGGCGTTGTGCCCGAACCTCGCCCGCATCGCGGTGGTGGTGGCGTGGTTCGGCGACGACCTGCGCGCCGGGCACTGCACGGTCGCGCCCCGCGTCGAGATCCGCGACAAGGCGACCACCGGCGACGGCTGGCTCGTGGCCGGCCTCGGCCGCACGCAGGTCGCGCCCGTCTCCGCCGCGCCGGACGGCACGCCGGCCTATGGCGGCACGCCCTCCGATGCCGGCCTCAGCCGCCTGATGGCGGAGCTGGCCCGGCGCGGCCTCGCGGTGGTGCTCTACCCGTTCGTGATGATGGACGTCGCCGCCGGCAACGCGCTGCCCGATCCCTACGCGCCCGGCAGCGTCGGCCAGCCGGCCTACCCCTGGC
>NZ_VRUV01000902.1:0-1068 GCF_008039455.1 Methylobacterium sp. WL116 | reverse complement strand
GGCCGGCGCCGAGACCGTGCGGCTGGCCGACCTGAAGCCCGAGCACGCGGATCCACGCCGGGGCGATGCCGACGCCGCGCTCGCCCGGGCCGATATGCGGATCGCGGCGCGCTACGAGACGCCGGTGCAGCACCACAACCCGATGGAGCTGTTCACCACCGCCTGCGCCTGGGACGGCGGCCGGCTCACCGTGCACGAGCCCTCGCGCTACGTCGGCGCGCTGCAGCACGGGCTCGCCGCGCAGCTCGGCATGGACCCGGCCGACATCCGCGTCGTGTCGGGGCCGATCGGCGGCCATTTCGGCTCGAAGCTCGCGCTGTCGCAGCACACGGCGCTGGTCGCCCTCGCCGCCCGCGACCTCGGCCGCCCGGTCGCGCTGGTGCCGACCCGGCGGCAGGGCTTCACCATCGCGAACCACCGCCCGGAGACGCGCCACGACCTCCGCCTGGGCGCCGACCGCGCCGGGCGCTTCACCGCCCTGGTGCACGAGGCGGCGATGACGACCTCGCGCTTCGACGCCTTCGCGATGGAGGGCACCGACGTGACCGCGAGCCTCTACGCCTGCCCCGACATCCGCACCGACGAGCGCGCCGTGCGGGTCGACCGCAACACGCCCGGCCCGATGCGGGCGCCGCCCGAGGTGCCCTACCTGTTCGCCCTGGAGAGCGCGGTCGACGAGATGGCCTGGGCGCTCGGCCTCGACCCGATCGCGCTGCGCCGGCGCAACGACACCGTGACCGACCCGGTCTCGGGCAAGCCGTTCTCGTCGCGTCCGCTGATGGCCTGCTTCGATGCCGGCGCCGAGGCCTTCGGTTGGTCGCGCCGCATCCCCCGCCCCGGCGCGATGCGGGACGGGGCCTGGCGGGTCGGGCTCGGCTGCGCCACCTCGGTGCGGCCGGTGAAGATCGCCCCCGCGACGATGCGCGTCGCGCTTCGACCCGACGGCCGCGTCGCCGTCGAGACCGCGCACCACGAGATCGGCAACGGCATCACCACGCTGCTGGCGATGGCCGCGGCCGACGGGCTCGGCGTGCCGATCGCGGCGGTGACGGTGCGGCTCGGCGACAC
>NZ_VRUV01000901.1:0-1069 GCF_008039455.1 Methylobacterium sp. WL116 | reverse complement strand
GGCCCGCGCCGCGGCGGTGCGGGCGAGGCGGTCGGCCAGACGGATCGCGGCGATCAGGCTGTCGGGGCGGGCGAGGCCCTTGCCGGCGATGTCGAAGGCGGTGCCGTGGTCCGGCGAGGTGCGCACGAAGGGCAGCCCGAGGGTGACGTTGACGCCGTCGTCGAAGGCGATGGTCTTCACCGGGATCAGCGCCTGGTCGTGGGTCGGGCAGAGCGCCACGTCGTAGGTCTGCCGCGCCCGCGCGTGGAACAGGGTGTCGGCCGGCAGCGGCCCGCGGATGTCGATGCCCTCGGCACGCAACCGCGCCACCGCCGGTGCCAGCACGTCGCGGTCCTCGTGGCCGATCGTGCCGGATTCGCCCGCATGCGGGTTGAGGCCGGCCAGCACCAGACGCGGCGCTTCGAGCCCGAAGCGCTCGGCGAGATCCCGGGCGACGATGCGGGCGGTCTCGACCACGAGATCCTGCGTCAGCAAGCCCGGCACGTCGCGCAACGGCACGTGGATCGTCACCGGCACGACCGCCAGCGTCTCGCTCCAGATCATCATCACCGGGCGCGGCGGGGTGCGGCCGGGCGCGACCGCGAGCGCCGCCAGGAACTCGGTGTGGCCGGGATGGGCGAAGCCCGCCCGCGTCAGCACGAACTTGGCGATCGGGTTGGTCACCACCGCGCTGGCCCGGCCCGCGCGGACGAATCCGACGGCGGCGGTGATCGACTCGATCGTCGCCCCGGCCGTGACCGAATCCGGGACGCCCGGCTCGGCTTCGGTCTCGCTGCCGCTCGGCAGCGCCACCACGGGGAGCGCGCGGGGAAACACCTCGGCCGCCGTCTCGGGGTCGATCTCGGCCACCGGCACGGGCAGGCCGAGCCGGTTGGCGGTCCGCTCGACGAAGGCCGGGTCGGCGACGAGGAAGAAGGCGGGGAGCGGATCGCGCGGCGTGCTGGCGAGCCAGGCCGCCAGCGCCAGTTCCGGTCCGATCCCGGCGGGGTCTAAAAAAAAGAAGCAGCCGACGATATTAAATGTGTATATAAAGGTGGTGGGCGGATAAATAAAAAAAAATGAGGGGGGG
>NZ_VRUV01000900.1:0-1070 GCF_008039455.1 Methylobacterium sp. WL116 | reverse complement strand
GTGCCCGAACCGCTCATGGTGCCGCCGGTCGATCCCGCCGTGCCCGCGCCGCTGCCCGAATTCACGGTGCCGCCCGCGCTGGGCCCGGCGCCCGGGCTGCCGGTCTGGGCGAAGGCGGTGCCGCCGAGCGGCAGGATCAGGCAGGTGGCGAGCGCGAGAATCTTGTACGACATCAAGTTTCCTCCTGGTTTCTATATGGGAGCAACGGTGTCGCGGCCGGCTTGTTCAATATCGATCGCTGCAGCCGCAGGTTCGGGCCGCCCCCGGCGGCCTCGCACGGCGGCCCTGATCGCCCCTTCCATCCTCCCCCGTGCCGCCCGGCGCTTTGACACGGGGGAAGGCATCGCGGACACGGTAGAAAGGCATCGCAGGCACGGGAAAGGCATGGCGCGACCCGCCGGCGCCGACGGGGAGCCCCGCCGCATGATCGAGCCCAAACCGGTCTTCGACGACCTCACCGCCTTCCACCTCGCCCGCGGCATCGCGCGCTGGGGCTGGACCGTGGGGGCGCACAGCTACGGCAATCCGCGGGTGCTGGAGCCGGAATCGGCCCGGCTCCACATCGGCCGGTTCTGCTCGATCGGGCCGAACGTCACCATCGCGCTCGGCAACCACCGCACCGACCTCGTCACCACCTACCCGTTCAAGGCGCTCGCCGCCTTCTGGCCGAACGCGGCCGCCGGCGCGCACGACCACGCCACCCGCGGCGACGTCGTCCTCGGCGACGAGGTCTGGCTCGGGGCCAACAGCACGATCCTGTCGGGCGTCACCATCGGCAGCGGCGCCGTGGTCGGCGCGGGCGCGGTGGTGCGCCGCGACGTGCCGCCCTACGCCGTCGTCACCGGAAACCCGGCGACCGTCCTGCGCTACCGCTTCGATCCGGAGACCATCGCGCGCCTGCTGGAGGTGTGCTGGTGGGCCTGGGACGACGCTCGGATCGCGGACCACCTGCCGCTGATCCTCGGCACCGACATCGCGGCGTTCCTGGCGCGGGCCGAGGCCGCGCCGAAGCGCCCGCGCCGGCCGCGAAAGCCGAAACCCGCCGGATGAGCGCCGGCCGGCGCGCGAGC
>NZ_VRUV01000008.1:0-36476 GCF_008039455.1 Methylobacterium sp. WL116 | reverse complement strand
GCTGCTGGATGGCGCAGGACGCCGCGATCGGCCACCGCGTCGGCGGCGGCACGATCCGCGCGCTCGGCATCGAGACGCCGCGCCAGCCGCTGTTCCGCATGGCGACCTACCTGCGCAACTCCGTCTACGGCTGGCGCCTGCGGCACATCCCGCTGCCGTGGAAGCTGCGCCAAGTCGCCTACCTCCCGGTGCAGACGCTCCTGTACTGGCGCGACAGCGGCTACCGCCCGGCGGTGCTGCGGCGGCTGGCCGGGGCGGTGCTCGACGGCTTCCGCGGTCGCCTCGGCCGCCCCTTCGACGCGCCATGACGACGCCCCGCACGGATCGACCGCCCGCGATCGACGTCGTGATCGTCAACTGGAACGGCGGCGCCCTGGTGCGCGCCTGCCTCGCCAGCCTGGCCGCCGCCGGCGACGATCCCGCCACGGACGTGGTCGTGGTCGACAACGCCTCGACCGACGGCTCCGCCGACGGCCTGGAGCGGCCGGACCTGCGCCTCACCGTGATCGGGAACGCCGACAATGCCGGGTTCGGGCGCGCCTGCAACCAGGGCGCGGCGGTCGGCCGGGCGCCGGCGATCCTGTTCCTCAACCCCGACACCGAGGTTGGGCCGGATGCGCTGCGTCTGGCGCTGGCGGCGCTCGACGCCGATCCGACGGTCGGCGTCGTCGGCGCACAGCTGGTCAACGAAGCCGGCCGTGTGCAGCGGATGTGCGCAAGGCGCCCGACCGCGGGCAGCCTGATCGGCCAGGAGCTTCATCTCGACCGGGTGATGCCAAGCCGGGTGCCGACGCATTTCATGACGGAGTGGGACCATGCCGCGTCCGGTCCGGTCGACCAAGTGATGGGCGCCTTCCTGCTGATCCGCCGGTCGCTGTTCGAACGGCTCGGCGGCTTCGACGAGCGCTTCCACGTCTATTACGAGGATGTCGATCTCTGCGCCCGCGCCTGGGATGCGGGCTTCACGGTGCGCCACGTCGCCGAGGCGACGGTCCGGCACGACGGCCAGGGGACGACCCGGCAGGTGAGGGCGCGGCGCCTGTTCTACATCCAGCGCAGCCGCATCCTCTATGCGGCCAAGCACCAGGGTGCGGCGACCGCCCTCGCGCTGCTGGCGGCGACCTTCGCGGTCCAGATCCCGTTGCGCCTCGCCCTGGCGCTGCGTCGCCGGTCCCTGCGCGAGGCCGGGCAGGTCGTCCACGCGGCGGCGCTGCTCGGCGGCGCCGTTCCCGCCCTTCTCGCGCGGCTGCGCCGCGCCGATTGACCCGAACACAAGCGCGACGGACCGTCCCGAAGCGCGCCGACGTCAGCAGGATCCATGCTTCACGGACAGAAGATCGCCGTCGTCCTCCCGGCCTACAACGCTGCCGCGACCCTTCAGAAGACGTTCGACGACATCCCCAAGGACATCGTCGACGACATCATCCTGATCGACGACGCGAGCCGCGACCGGACCGCCCTCATCGCCGAGGGCCTCGGCATCCACACCATCCGGCACGAGCGCAACCGCGGCTACGGCGGCAACCAGAAGACCTGCTACGAGGCGGCGCTGGCGCGGGGCGCCGACATCGTCGTCATGCTCCACCCCGACTACCAGTACGCGCCGCGCCTGGTCACCGCGATGGCCTCGATGATCGTCTCGGGCGAGTACGATGCGGTCCTCGCCTCCCGCATCCTCGGCAAGGGCGCCCTCGTCGGGGGCATGCCGCGGTACAAGTACGTCGCCAACCGCGTGCTGACGCTGCTGCAGAACCTCCTCATGGGCCAGAAGCTCTCGGAATATCACTCCGGCTACCGCGCCTGGAGCCGCACGGTGATCGAGACGATCCCCCTCGACCGCTGCTCGGAGGACTTCGTGTTCGACAACCAGATGCTCGCCCTGGCGATGCAGGCCGAGTTCCGGATCGGCGAGATCTCCTGCCCGACGCGGTACTTCCCCGAAGCCTCGTCGATCAATTTCCGCCGCAGCGTCGTCTACGGCTTCGGCGTGCTGCGGATGGCCTTCGCCTACCGCCTGCACCGCCTCGGGATCCGCCGGGAACCGCTCTTCGCCCCCACCGGGACGCCGCGGCGATGAACGCCGCACGTACCCACCTCGTCCTGGCGGGCGGGGTGCTGCTGGCTGCGATCGCGGTCCCGATCGTGCTCGGAGCGGTCTTCCCCGGAATGATCCTCGACCTGCTCAACGCAGCGATGAGCGCCGGTGCGGCCTTCGGCGTGGCCGGATGGGCCTGCCTCGTCCTCGCGCAGACCCTCGTCGCCACCGTCGGGATCCTGCCGGCCTCCCTCATCGGCGTGGCGGCGGGCGCTTTCTACGGGCCCGGCCTCGGTTTCGCCCTCGCGACGGCGGGGACGCTGCTCGGCGCGGGCGCGAGCTTCGCCATCGGCCGGTCGTGGCTCCGCCCGTACCTCGCGGGCTGGGTTTCGGGCGGCCGCCGGCTGGCTGCCATCGACCGGATGATCGTTGCCGACGGTTGGAAGGCAGTCGGCCTGATCCGCCTGTCGCCGATCCTGCCGTTCGCGCCGACGAGCTTCGCCCTGAGCCTCACCACCGTGCACGCGGGCGCCTACGCCATCGGCACGCTCGCAGCCTTGCCCGGCCTCTTCGTCTGCGTCCTCACGGGCGCGGCCGGGCGCAGCGGCGTCCTGGCCGCGACCGGCGGAACGGCATGGCTCTCGCCGATCCTCCTCGGGATCGGGATCGCGGCGACCCTCGGCCTGACGATGAGGCTGCGCAGCGCGCTCGGGCCGTTCGAGGGCGCCGAGCGATGACCCTCGGCTCGGTTTCCGGCCGCGCAGCCGACGACCTCCGTCTCTGGCTCGGTGCGTTCCTGCTCCTGGCGATGCCGCTCAGCCTGGTGCTGGCGCTGGCGATCCCCCTCGGCGAGGTGGCGGACGAGCCCGCCCACCTCATGCGCGCGGCGAGCCTCGTCGACGGGCAGATCGTCGGGCATCGCGAGACCATCGTCGGCCCCGACGGGCGATCCGCGATGGCGGCGGGCGTCCGGGTCGATCCCGTCTGGGAAGAGCTGGCGCGCACCCGCATGCCGGACAACGCCAAGATCGCGGCGCCGCCCGTCGATCCGGCCGTCGGCACCGGCCCTTGGCGCCGGACCGGCGCCTTCGCGCCGCTCTACACGATCGCCACCTATTTCCCCGTCTTCTACCTGCCGTCGGCCGCCGGCCTCGGGATCGGTCATGCCCTCGACCTGTCGGCGCGGGCCTCCGCCCGGCTCGGAC
The DNA here is from genome assembly GCF_008039455.1 of Methylobacterium sp. WL116. Lineage (NCBI taxonomy): Bacteria > Pseudomonadati > Pseudomonadota > Alphaproteobacteria > Hyphomicrobiales > Methylobacteriaceae > Methylobacterium > Methylobacterium sp. WL116. The sequence continues at coordinate 33,236 of NZ_VRUV01000008.1, read as the reverse complement.
GCCTGTTCGACGTGGCGGCCTATGCGCTGATCGGCCTCTGCGCCCTCGCGGTGGCACGCCGCGGCCGGGCCTGGCTGTTCGCCCTCCTCGCGTTGCCGATGACCCTGTCGCTCGCCGCCTCGTTCAACCAGGACGGGCTGATCGTCGCCGTCGCGATCCTCGCCGTCGCGCTGCTCACCCATGAGCCGGACGACCCGCGGGCGCGGCGACGCTTCGCCGGCGCCGCCATCCTGATCGCGCTGATCCTCCTGGCGAAGCCGCCCTACGCTCCGATCGCGCTGATCCTGCTCCTGCCGCTCCCGGGCGGAACCGGGCGCCGGATCGGCGCCGGCCTGCTTTCGCGCCCGGCTGCGGTCGTGGCGGTCGTCCTGCCGGCCGTGCTCTGGACCGCATATGCCACCGCGACGATCGCGACCCAGGTTCCACGGCCGCCCTACGAGGCCGGCCCGCTCTGGCCCGGCGACCGTCCGGCCACCTTCCACGGCACCGACCCGGCGGCGCAGCTTCGAGTGCTGATCGCGGAGCCGATGCGCTTCCTGACCGTGCCGGCGCGCTTCCTGCTGACGGTGAAGCACGCCGCGACGATGACCGAGGGCGTCGTCGGCATCCTGCGCTGGCACGACCGCCACCTTCCGGCAGCGCTGCACGCGCTGTGGATCCTCGCCCTCGCGGCGGCCCTGGCCGGCACCGGGCGAGCCCCCGGAAGCGGCGCCACCCTCGCGCTGCTGGTGCTCGCCGCCGCGCTCGCCCTATGGCTCGTCCTGATCTCGCAGTATCTCAGCTGGACCAATGTCGGCGATCCGCGCATCGACGGGCCCCAGGGACGCTACCTGCTGCCGATCCTGCCGATCTTCGCGCTGGTCCTGAGGCCGGATGCCGAGGCGGGAGCCGCGCCCCCCCGACGCCTCGTCCACTACGCGGCGGTCGCCGTCGCGGCCCTCGGCCTCGTCGTGGTCCCGATCGTAGCCTTGTGAGCGGCGGCTCCAGTCAGGCCGCGCGCCAGCGCAGGGCGGCGCCGTTGCCGAAGGCGCGGCCGTAGAGGGTGCCGTAATTGGCCGCGGCATCGTCCCAGCCGAAGGTGCGCGACATCGCCGTGCGGCGCATGGCGTTCAGGCGCTTCTTCTGGCCGAAGGTGTCGAGCGCCCGGCGGACGGCACCGGTGAAGCCCTTCGACGAGGTGTCGGCGAAGGTGAAGCCGGTGACGCCGTCCTCGACCGTGTCGGCGAGGCCGCCCGTGCGGCGCACGATCGGCAGCGAGCCGAAGCGCTGGGCGTACATCTGCGCGAGGCCGCACGGCTCGAAACGCGACGGCATCAGCAGGAAGTCGCTTCCGGCGAACATACGCCGCGCGTCGCGCTCCTCGAACCCGACATGGACGCCGACCGAATCGGGGTGCCGCCGGGCGAGGCCGCGCAGCGCATCCTCGAACCGCGCCTCGCCCTGGCCGATGGCCACGAGCTGTCCGCCCTCCGCGACGATGGTCTCGGCCGCCTGGATCGAGAGGTCGATGCCCTTCTGGTGCACGAGCCGCGAGACGATGGCGAAGAGCGGCCCGCGCGAGACCGCGAGCCCGAACTGGCGCCGCACCGATTCCGCGTTGGCGCGCTTGCCCTTCCAGTCGTCGGCCTCGAACCGCGTCGCGAGGTGCGGATCGGTGCGCGGGTCCCAGCTCTCGTCGATGCCGTTGAGGATGCCGGCGAGCCGCCCCTGCGCGGCGCGCGTGCGCAGCAGCCCGTCGAGGCCGCAGCCCGAGTCCGGCGTCAGGATCTCGCGAGCGTAGGTCTCGCTCACGGTGGTGACGTGGGTGGCGTAGTACAGGCCGGCCTTGAGGAACGAGAGCTGCCCGTAGAACTCGACGCCGTTCATGTCGAAGGCGTCCTCAGGCATGCCGAGGCGCGCCATCGTCTCGCGCGGGAACAGGCCCTGGTAGGCGAGGTTGTGGATCGTCAGCACGCTCGGCACGCGGATCCGGCGCCAGGCGAGATAGGCCGGGGCGAGGGCCGACTGCCAATCGTTGAGGTGGAGGAGATCGGCCGCCCAGGCCGGGTCGGCGCCCTGCGCGATCTCGGCGGCGGCGAGGCTCAGCCGGGCGAAGCGCAGGTCGTTGTCGGGGAAGTCGCCGTCGGCGTTGCCGTAGGGAGTTCCGTCGCGCTCGTAGAGGCCGGGGCTGAGTAGGACGTAGATGCGAAGTCCGTCGCCGGTCTCGACAAGGCCGAGGTCGCAGGGCGGGACGCCGGCGAAGCCGTCGAGCCGCGCCACGACGGGCATGTTTGGAAACGCGTCGACCACCTGCCGGTAGCCGGGGATCAGGACGCGGACGTCGTAGTGCTTGCGCAGCGCCCGCGGCAGCGCGCCGGCGACCTCCCCGAGACCGCCGGTCTTCACGAAATCGGCCATCTCCGGCGTCGCGTAGAGGATGCGGGGCTGGAGTGCGGTGCGAAGGTCGGGCAGGGCGTGCGACGGCGTCAGGATCGGCCGATCGAGGTTCGCGGCGGCCGGGTGGTACGCGTGGGGCTCGACCATCGATGGGTTTCCGCGCCGTGCGGATCGGTCCTGGCGCACCGTTCCATCCGCAGCCGATCTCGACATTGCCAACGCCCTCGTGCTCCGCCGGGTTTCCGCTGCGACGCACAATCTAGGCCAGGCAGATCGTTAATGCGCGGTTCATCGCATTGCACTGCGGCATTTAGGTTCGCGGTTTCAGCACTTCTGCAGGATCAGCCCCTCGTCCGGCCCGAGCGCGATGGAAGCGACCGCGCCATCGCCGCCACGATGCCCGCGGGTCGAGAGAAGCACCGTCCAGTTCTCGTCGGCGGGCAGGGCCAGCGTGTGCGAGGCGCCGCCGAAATTCAGCAGGATGCGGAACGCGCCGTCATCGCCGAACCGCTCATAGGCGAACACGTCGGCGGCTTCGGTCGCGATGCCGCGATACGCGCCCACCGAAAGCGCCGCGTGCTCGCGCCGCAGCGCGAGGAGGCGCCGGTACAGGGTGAGGATCGAGGTCGGATCGTCGCGGAGCGCGTCGACGTTCCGGGCCGCCGCATCGTCGGAGAGCGGCAGCCACGGTTCCACCGTCGAGAAGCCGGCATGGACCTCGCCGTCCCACTGCATCGGCGTCCGCTCGGGATCGCGGCCGTGTCCGGGCTCGTTCCGCTCCCACGGATCGCGGACGCGGTCGGCCGGGATCGGCACGTGGGCCAGGCCGATCTCGTCGCCGTAATACAGCGTCGGCGTGCCGCGCAGCGTCAGCAGCAGCATCGCCGCGATCCGCGCTTGGTTCGCCCCGACGCGGGCCGCGATGCGCGGCTGGTCGTGGTTGCCGAGCACCCAGTTCGGCCAGCCGCCGTCTGGCAGCGCGGCTTCGTAGTTCTCGACGAGGTCGGACACCGCCTCCGCGCTCCACGGCGTCTGGATCAGCTGGAAGTTGAACGGCATGTCGGCGCCGGAGAGGTCCGGGCCGTAATAGGCCATCAGCCGCTCCATCGGCAGGTAGATTTCGCCGATCAGCACCCGCTCGCCGTAGGGGCGCAGCACCGCGCGCATCTCGGCGATGACGTCGAGCACCTCGGGGCGGTCGGCGGAGTAGACCTGGGCGAAGCGGTTGATCTCCGGCTGCTCGGGCGAGAAGTCGGGATTGGCCGGATTGTCGCGGAATCCGGCATCCTTCATCAGGTGCCAGATCACGTCGACGCGGAACCCGTCGACGCCGCGCTCGAGCCAGAACCGGAGGGCGTCGTGCATCGCCGTCCGCACCGCCGGGTTGCGCCAGTTCAGGTCGGGCTGCTCCTTTAGGAAGGCGTGATAGTAGTATTGCCCGGTGGCCGGATCGAGGGTCCAGGCCGGTCCGCCGAAGTTGCTGAGCCAGTTGTTCGGCGGCCCACCATCCGGGGCCGGATCGCGCCAGATGTACCAGTCGCGCCGCGGGTTCGTGCGCGACGCGCGGCTTTCCGCGAACCAGGGATGCGTGATCGCGCTGTGGTTCGGCACGAAGTCGAGAATCACCTTCAGCCGCCGCCGATGCGCTTCCGCGACCAGGGCGTCGAAGTCGGCCAGCGTGCCGAACAGCGGATCGATCCCGCAATAGTCGGACACATCGTAGCCGTAGTCGGCCATCGGCGACGGGTAGATGGGCGAGATCCAAACCGCGTCGACCCCGAGCCAGGCGAGATGCTCGAGCCGGGCGGTGATGCCGGGCAGGTCGCCGATCCCGTCGGCGTCCGTGTCCTGGAAGGAGCGCGGATAGACTTGGTAGACCGTGCCGCGCTTCCACCAGACCGTGCCGGCCATGAGCGATATCCCCGAAGTTGACAGGCTCGGCTTTAGCGTTTTCGCCGGCGGGAGGCGACGGGGGTACGGTTCACCCGGAGTTCAACACCGGCGTGACAAAGTCCTGTCGGGTTTCGGTGCGACGGTGCTTGTGTCTGAAAGGACACAAAGGCGAATCAGATCGCCGCCATCGACGGGATCGAGCCCCAGCGACGCCTCGACAAGACCGGTGAGCGACCGCAGGATCGTCGATCCGGGACAGGGGTCGATCGCCGCCGACGAACGCAAGCGGCGCTCCCGAGACGCGAAGACGCGCCGGGGCCGACGATGGGGGATTGCACGTGCTGAAAGACGCTATCTTGGCACCCGTACCCGGCGACGCGCGATCCGACGCGCCGGATCGGACGAGCACCGTGCCGTTCCGTGAACCGCAGGTGTGGGACAAGCCGGCGCAGCCCGCCTCGGGCGATGCCGTCGCCGACCTCCGCGAAGCGATCCGCGCCAAGCTCGCCTACGCGATCGGCAAGTCTCCCGAGACGGCACGGGAGCGCGACTGGTTCGCGGCCACCGCCCTCGCGCTGCGCGACCGGATCGTCGACGCCTGCCAGGCCGCAGACCCGTCGGTACCGAACAAGCGGGTCTACTATCTTTCCCTCGAATTCCTGATCGGCCGGCTCCTGTCGGACGCGATGAACAATCTCGGCCTGGTCGAGACCACGCGTGCCGCCCTGCAGAGCCTGGGCGTCGACCTCGGCACCGTCGAGGGCGCCGAGCCCGACGCGGCTCTGGGCAATGGCGGCCTCGGCCGCCTCGCCGCCTGCTTCATGGAGAGCATGGCGAGCATCGGCATCCCGGCGATCGGCTACGGCATCCGCTACGACCACGGCCTGTTCCGCCAGACCTTCGAGGACGGCTGGCAGCGCGAGGCACCCGAGACCTGGCTCGCGGAGGGCAACCCCTGGGAGTTCGTGCGTCCGGACGCGACCTACGCGATCGGCTTCGGCGGCCACGTCACCATGGCGGCGGTCTCGCACGGCGTGATCCGCCGGCACTGGCATCCGGCCGAGACGGTGCTCGCGGTGGCGCACGACGTGCCCGTGGTCGGCTGGCGGGGAAAGACCGTGAACACGCTCCGCCTGTGGAAGGCCGAGAGTGAGGCGCCGGTCGATCTGGCGCAGTTCAACGGCGGCGACCATGTCGGCGCGGTCTGCAGCCGGATGCGCGCCGAGGCGATCTCGCGGGTGCTGTACCCGAGCGACTCGTCAACCGCCGGCCAGGAGCTGCGCCTGCGCCAGGAATACTTCTTCACCTCAGCCTCGCTGCAGGACCTCGTCCGGCGGCACGTGGCCGAGCGCGGCGACGTCCGCTCGCTGCACGACCACGCCGCGATCCAGCTCAACGACACGCACCCGGCCATCGCCGTGCCCGAGCTGATGCGCATCCTGCTGGAGGATCACGGGCTGCAGTGGGACGATGCCTGGCACGTCACGACCAACACGCTGAACTACACCAACCACACCCTGCTGCCGGAGGCGCTCGAGACCTGGCCGGTGGAGCTGATGGAGCGGCTGCTGCCGCGCCACATGCAGATCATCTACCTGATCAACTGGATGCACCTTGAGGAGCAGGGCCGCCACGGCCGCCACGACGCCGCCCACCTCGCCTCGGTCTCGCTGATCGACGAATCGCAGGGGCGCCGGGTGCGGATGGGGCACCTGGCCTTCCACGGCGCGCGTCGGGTGAACGGCGTCTCGGCGCTTCACACCGATCTGATGCGCTCGACGGTGTTCCGCGACCTGCACGCGCTCGACGGCGACAAGATCGTCAACAAGACCAACGGCATCACCTTCCGCCGCTGGCTGCACAACGCCAATCCCGGCCTGACCCGCCTCGCGGTGGAAGCGGTCGGGCCCGGCGTCCTCGACGATCCCGGCCTGCTGCGCGGGCTCGACGCCTTCGCCGAGGATCCGGCCTTCGTGAAGCGCTACGCGGCGGCCCGCTTCAGCCGCAAGCAGGCGCTGGCCGGGATCATCGCCGAGCGCACCGGGATCGACGTCGACCCCTCGGCGCTGTTCGATGTGCAGATCAAGCGCATCCACGAATACAAGCGCCAGCTTCTCAACGTCATCGAGACGGTGGCGCTCTACCAGGCGATCAAGGCCGAGCCCCACAAGGACTGGACGCCCCGCGTCAAGATCTTCGGCGGCAAGGCGGCCCCGAGCTACAGCCAGGCCAAGCTGATCATCAAGCTGGCGCTGGACGTGGCCAAGGCCGTCAACGACGACCCCGAGGTCGCCGACCGCCTGAAGGTTGTGTTCCTGCCGAACTATTCGGTGAGCCTCGCCGAGGCGATCATTCCGGCCGCCGACCTCTCCGAGCAGATCTCGACCGCGGGCATGGAGGCGTCGGGCACCGGCAACATGAAGCTGGCGCTCAACGGCGCGCTCACGGTCGGCACGCTCGACGGCGCCAACATCGAGATCCGCGACCATGTCGGTGCGGACAACATCTTCATCTTCGGGCTCGACGCCGCCGGCGTTCAGGCCCGCATCGCCGAGACCAACTACGCGCGCGACGCGATCCAGGCCTCGCCGCGCCTGGCCGCCGCCCTCGACATGATCGCCTCGGGCCGGTTCTCGCCGGACGAGCCGAACCGCTTCCGGCCGCTGACCGACGACCTGCGCCACCGCGACCAGTACCTGCTCACCGTCGACTTCGACGATTACTGGCGGGTCCAGCGCGAGATCGACGCCGCCTGGAAGGACCAGGCCGGCTGGTGGGCCAAGGCGATCCGCAACACGGCGCGGATGGCCTGGTTCTCGTCGGACCGGTCGATGCGGGAATACGCGCAGGAGATCTGGCGGGTGCAGGTCTAGGGGGACGCCTCTCGCCGCGGTTTTCCCTCCCCCCTGCGGGGGAGGGAAGGGCGGGCGCCTTCAAGAGAATCGCTGCACAGGCCAGCCGCTCAGGCTCAGGGTGGCTCGTGTCGCAAAGCGAGAACGAGGCGGGCGCCTGGGCGATCTACGCGTCGACCAGGACCGGATAGCATCGTGCGCCGACGGCAGCCGCGAGAACCTGCACCGCGCCCACCGTCGAGCTGTCGCCGGCCACGTGCACCACGTCCGTGGCGCGCAAAGCCGGCAGGTGAGCGGTGAGCGGTCCGGGCCGCACGTCCGGCGGCCGCTGGCGGCTGCGGTCGGCGCTGAGCACGATGCGCCCGACACCCGTCGCCCGCAGCCATTCCAGGCTCTCGCGCATGTAGAGATCCAGCGGATCGCGCGCGCCGACGACGACGCAGAGGTCGCGAGTCGGCTCGATGTAGCGGGCGGCGCGGGCGATCGACCAGATCTGCCCGAAGCCGCAGCCGGCCGAGACCAGCACGAGGCGCCCGCCGCCGGGGCGGTACTGCGCGCGTCCGACCGGGCCGCGAATCTTCACCTCGGAATGCAGCGGCAGCGAATCGGCGAGCGACCAGCCGTCCTCGTCCCGTGCGAGGTGGAACACCAGCTCGTTGAGTTCCGCCGAGCCGTCGACGCGCAGCGTCGGGCACAGGGTGCGCAGGCCGACGCCGTCGAGCGCGAGCGCGACCTGGGCGCCGGGTCCGAGCGGCAGGTCCTTGCTCACCGTGACGACGAGCTCGATCACATGCGCCGTGAGCGCGCGGACCTCGGTGACGGTGCCGGTGCGCATCGCGACCGCCGGGGCCGGCTCCTCCGCATGCGCGTGGATCGACGGGCCGGCCGGAAGCGCCAGCTTGATCGGGTCGACCCGCTCGCGGCGGCCCGGGACGCGGCGCGCTCCGGGAGTCGCTCCCTGTCCCGGAACGGCGGCGCCGTGGGTCGCCTGGGCGGTCGCGATCATGCCGTCGGCGACCGCCGCATCGAGCGGGGTGTCGCCGGTGGCGATGCGGACGGACTTGCCGTTGACGACGAGCGAGCAGCGCGCGCTCATGGTCGTCTCCCGAATGTCATGAGGATGGCGGCGATCAGCGCGGGGACATCAGCAGGCGATCGACCATGCCGGCCCAGCGCTCGCGGGTGGCACGCGCCTCCGCGCCGATCGGCTCCGGCTCGACGTGCAGCGCCATCCGGGCGCGTAGGGAAGCCGCCTCGGCCCGCTCGGCCATCAGGATGGCTTTCATCACCGCCATCTCGGCCTGAAGCCGCTCGACGACGTCCTCCTCGGGCTCGCCGTCGAAGGTCTCGTCCTGGAATTCAAGGTCTTCGAGGGCCGCCATCTCGTGCTCCGAGGTGGCGAACGCGGCCTCGAGCTGGGCGTCGGCCGGCTCATAAGCCGGCATCGCGTATGCGGTCGGCGCGGCGCTGCGCGGCGGGTCGAGGCGGATCGGGCGCGCGATCAGCCGGCGTACCACATCGGATCCGCTCGTCTCGCGAAACCGCCTTGCCGCTTCGGCCATCACCGTTCTCCAGCACGCGGCAGGGGCGTCGTGCGCCCTGCCATTTCTCCACACAACCTTCCGTCGGCATGGTTAAGGGAGGCTTAAATCGCGGTTGTCACGCGCCGATTCCTCCGGTCGGCGACGGGCGAGCATGGCGCCCGTCCGCCTCAGGAAATTCGGCTGCGCACCCGTCGCCGACCGAAATGGGTGCGCATCGCGCGCGGAAACGCTGCGACGTCACCGATTCGGGATCGTCACAGCGTCGATCGCGCGGCGTCAGATCGCCGGAGACAGGCCCGCGGACGTCGCGAGGCCACGGCCGCGCGGGTCGGGGCCGAACGTGTTCGGGCCGACCGTGCCCCGCAGGAACCCGGTCTCGATAAAGTACCAGAGGTTGCCGAGCGGAATGAGCGAGAGCAGCACCCAGACGCCGGGCTTGTCGCGGTCGTGGTAGCGCTTGATCCCGAGGCAGACCGACGACCAGACGATGAAGACCGTGGTGAGGAGGTTCAGGATTACGAACGGGATCGCTGCCGGCCCATCGACCTTGAAGCCTTCCCCTGCGGCGGCCTCGTTCGGGATCATCTGGGCCAGCACGTAGTTCAGCGCGGACGCGACGATGATGGCGCCGAACACCGAGCCGAGGATGCCCTTCCAGAAGGTCGCGCGCCCGATCCGGCCTTCGGCGGAGAAGAGAAGTTTTTTCATGATGTCGACAGCCCCATCGGCCCTCCGTCCGCGCATGGTTCTGCGGGATCGGCCGGCGATCGAGCCGTAGGGTGCCGAAAGCTTGGCTTCAACGCGAAGGGCGACCGCGGGACGGGGGTGCAAGAGTTCGGGACGCCGGAGCAATCGACCTGGGGATGAAACCCCGATCACGCGGCTTCCGGTGCCGCCCCCACGAGCTGGCGGGCCTGCAGCATCGTCATCGGCTCGCCGAAGGCGTAGCCCTGCGCGTAGTCGCAGCCGAGCTCGGCCAAGGCCTGGGCGTCGGCCTCGGACTCCGCACCCTCGGCGACGATGGCGAGGTTGAGCTCGTTGGCCATCCGCACGATCGAGCGCAGGATCGCCGTCTTGCCCGAGGCCATCTGGCGGACGAAGGACTGGTCGATCTTGATCGTGTCGAAGGGGAAGCGCTGCAGGTAGGACAGCGCCGAGTAGCCGGTGCCGAAATCGTCGAGCGAGAGCCCGGCGCCGAGATCGTGGATGCGGGTCAGCATCTGCGCGGCGTATTCGGGGTTCTCCATCACCAGGCTCTCGGTGAGCTCGAGCTTGAGCGAGCCCGGGATCACGCCGGAGCGGGCGAGCACCGTCTTCACGTCGTGCAGCAGGTCGTGCCGCAGCAGCTGGCGCGACGAGACGTTGACCGAGGCGAAGATCGGCGGGTCGACCTCGAGCGAGCGTTGCCATGCGGCGAGCTCCAGCGCGGTCCGTTCGAGGGCGAAGATCCCGAGGTTGACGACGAACCCGCTCTCTTCCGCGACCGGCATGAAGGTGGCCGGCGGGATGCGCCCGAGCTTGGGGTGATCCCAGCGCAGGATCGCCTCGAAGCCGGCCACCGTGCGGTCCTCTAGGCGGACGACCGGCTGGAACAGCACCTTCATCTCGTTGCGCTCGAGCGAGCGGCGGAGGTCGCTCTCCAGCATCAGCCGGTCCGAGCGCTCGGCGCGCATATCGGCGCGGAACACCTCGATGCGGTCGCCGCCGCCGCGCTTGGCCTGGACCATCGCGGTCTCGGCGTTCTTGAACACCTCGTCGCGCTTGAGGCTGGCGCCGGTCTCGTGCAGCGCCAGGCCGATCGAGACGGTGAGGAAGATCTCGCGGTCGGCATAGGTGATCGGCGTCGCGATGGCGCGGCGGATCATCTCCGCGAAGGCCAGGATGCGGTCCGAATCGCGTTCCGACAGCAGGATGACCGCGAACTCGTCGCCGGCCACGCGCGCCAGCGTGTCCTGCGGCCGCAGCAGGCGGCCGAGGCGGCGCGACAGGGTGAGCAGGATCGAGTCGCCGGCCGAGAGGCCGATCGCGTCGTTGATGCCCTTGAACCGGTCGATGTCGAGGACGATCACCGTCGGCTTCAGCCGCGGGTCCTGGCTCGCGAAGGCGATCGCGGCATCGAGACGGTCGCCGAACAGCTCGCGGTTCGGCAGGCCGGTGAGGCTGTCGTGCACGGCGTCGTGCAGGAGGCGCTCCTCGGCGGTCTTGATCTCGGTGACGTCGGCGATGGTGCCGACGATGCGGATCACCTCGCCGTCGTTGCCGATCACCGGGCGGGCCTTGAGGCGGTACCAGTAATAGGCCCCGCCCGAGGTGCGCAGGCGGAAATCGTGCACGATGCGGCCGCGCCGCTCCTCGATCATGGTGTCGAGGGTGGCCGAGTAGCGCTCGATGTCGAACGGGTGCAGCAGCCCGAGCCAGTTCGCGGCCGGCCCCTCCAATGCGCCGCGCTTGAGGCCGAGCTGGACCTCGATCTCCTGGCCGGCGAAGACCCGGTCGCCCGGCACGTCCCAGTCGAACACCACGTCGCCAGCGCCGGTGAGCGCCAGCGCTCGCCGCTCGGTGTCGGAGACGAGGGCGTGGGTGAGGCCGCCGCCGGCGAAGGCGTGCTGCATCACCGTGAAGCCGATCAGCATGACGATCAGCACGAGGCCGCCGATCAGCGCCGGCTGGGTCAGCTCGCTGCCGATCTGGCCGGTCACCGCGAAGCCGGCGGCCGTGACCCAGACGACGAGCAGCGTCCAGGTCGGCACGAGTAGGATGGCGCGGTCGTAGCCGTTATGGGCGGCGAGGTAGGCGATCAGCAGCAGCCCGACCCCGGCGACCGCGGCGATCGAGATGCGCGCGACGCCCGCCGCCACCGGCGGATCGAACAGGGCGAGGCCGACGAGCCCTGCCAGGAAGGTCAGCCAGAAGAACGCGACGTGGCTGTAGCGCACGTGCCAGCGCGAGAGGTTGAGGTAGGCGAACAGGAACACCAGCAGCGTCGCGGCCAGCACCGCCTCCGCCGAGGCGCGGTAGACCCGCTCCGCCAGCTCGGTGACCGGGAAGACCCGCTGCAGGAAACCGAAATCGATGCAGGCATAGGCCAGGACCGACCAGGCGAGCGCGGCCGCCGCGGGGAAGATGATCGCGCCCTTGACCACGAAGACGATGGTGAGGAACAGCGCCAGCAGGCCGCTGATGCCGATGATGATGCCCTTGTAGAGCGTCAGGCCGGCGGCCTTCTTGCGGTAGGCGTCCTGGTCCCAGAGGTGCACCTGCGGGATGTTCGGGCCGCGCAGCTCGGCGACGTAGGTGATCGTCGTGCCGGGATCGAGGGTGATGACGAACTCGTCGGCTTCCGGGTTCTCGTTGCGCTCGGGCCGGATGCCCTGGCTCGCGGTGATCGCCGCGATGCGCGAGCCGCCGAGATCGGGCCAGACCACGCCGGAATCGACCAGCCGGAAATGCGGCGCGACGAGGATGCGCTCGATCTGCTCGTCGGTGTCGTTGGTGAGCGCGAACACCATCCAGTCGGGCCGCGCGCCGGCATCGCGCGCCTTCACGACGATGCGGCGGACGATGCCGTCCTTGCCCGGTGCCGTCGAGATCTGGATCAGGTCGCCGTCCGAGCGGTAGCGCTCGATCGCCGTCGTCAGGTCGATCACCGGCGCGTCGAGGGTGACCCGCACCGCCTCCACGGCCCGAGCGGAACCGCTGAGCAGAAGGCCGCAGAAGAGTGCGAGATAAAGGGCGAGGATGCGCAACGGGCGAGTGTTCCGGCCGGGTACGGCGGCGAGTACGGCTCAGGTTCCGCGCAGTGGTAAAGGCGGGATTAACCTGGAGCAAGGCGGCAGAGGCCCGGCGGCCGGCGTCACCCACCGCTGGCATACGCGATCGTCCGGGCCGGGGATCGCCCGCTTTTGCGGCCAAAACAAGTTTTCGGTCGCAGCGCGGGCGTGCCGTCCCCGGTCTCGCTCAGGCGGCGCGCAGCACCGCCGTGATCCGGTCGAGGGACGGGAGCTTCTTGATCGGGCCGATGGCGGCGAGCGTCGGCGCCCCGGCGAGGACCGCGAGGCCGGCCGCGCGCACGTGGTCCACCGTGACGGCGTCGACCTTGGCGATCACCTCCTCGGCCGGGATCACGCGGCCCCAGGCGAGGATCTGGCGCGCGTTGCGCTCGATCCGGCCGCCGGGCGTCTCCAGCGCGGAGAGCAGCGAGACCTTCAGCTGGGCCTTGGCGCGGGCGATCTCGACGGTGTCGAGGTCGCGTGCCGCGCGCGCGGTCGCTGACAGCGTCACCTCGACAAGCTCAGGCAGGTCCGCGCCGGAGGTCGCCGCGCCGATGCCAAACAGCCCGCAATCGGAGAACGGCCAGTGAAACGCCTGGATCTCGTAGGCGAGGCCACGGGTCTCGCGCACCTCCTGCCAGAGCCGCGAGGTCAGCCCGCCGCCGAGCACCTGCGAGAACATGTGCAGCGCGTAGTAGGCGTCGTCGCGGAACGACAGGCCGGGCAGGCCGATCACCACGTTGGCCTGCTCGAGCTTCTTCGGCATGCGGCGCTCGCCGCCGGCATAGTTCCCGGGGATCGCCTCGGGCGCGCTCGACCTCGGCATGGCGCCGAAATGGCGCTCGGCCGACGCGACGAAGGCCTCGTGCTCGACGGCGCCGGCGGCGGCGACCACGAAGCGGTCGGGGGTGTATTCGCGGGCGAGGTAGGCGCGGATGCCGGCCTCGTCGAAGCTCCGGATGGTCTCCGGCCGGCCGATGATCGGGCGCCCGATCGGCTGCCCGGGGAAGGCGGCCTCGGTGAAGGCGTCGTAGACCACGTCGTCCGGCGTGTCCTCGATCCCGGCATGTTCCTGCAGGATCACGCCCTTCTCGCGGGCGAGCTCGCCCGCGTCGAACACGGAATCGGTCAGGATGTCGCCGAGCACGTCGAGCGCGGTGCCGACATCCTCGCCGAGCACCCGCGCGGTGTAGCTCGTGCCCTCGGCCGAGGTCGCGGCGTTGATCTCGCCGCCGAGGTTCTCGATGTCCTCGGCGATGGCCCGGGCCGAGCGCGTGCGCGTGCCCTTGAACGCCATGTGCTCGATGAGGTGGCTCAGGCCGTTCTCGTCCGGGCGCTCGTGGCGCGATCCCGCCCCGACCCAGACGCCGAGCGTCGCAGTGGCCACGCCCGGCATCGCTTCGGTCGCGACGGTGACGCCGTTGTCGAGGGTGGTGATGCGCAGGCCCGGGGAGGCGGCGTGGGTGGCGAAGTGCTGGTTCATGCGCCCCTCGTGATGCGCGCGCGGTTGCGGATCAGGGCCTCGACCGCGGCCTGGTCGTTGCCGACCCGCGTCATGCGCTCGGGCCGGTCCATCAGGTCGGCGAGATGCGGGGGGAGGGCGGGGCGAAGGCCGCCGGTGGCGCGGCTCACCGCATCGGGGAACTTGGCGGCGTGCGCGGTCGCCAACGCCACCACCGGGGTCGCCGGGTCCTGCCGCAGCAGGCGGCGGGCGGCCCGAACGCCGATGGCGCTGTGGGGATCGAGCACGTGCCCGGTGGCGGCGTGGGTCTGGGCGATCTCGTCCATCACGTCGGGCTCCGACACGGCGGTGGCGTCGAACTCGGCACGCACCTTGGCGAGCACCCCCTCGTCGAGGCTGAAGCCGCCGGACTGCTTGAGCCCGGACATGAGGCGGCCGAGCGAGGCGGCGTCGCGATCGAGCGCCTCGAACAGCAGCCGCTCGAAGTTCGACGAGATCTGGATGTCCATCGAGGGCGAGGTCGTGGCCTGGACGCCGCGCAGCTCGTAGGCGCCGTGCTCGAGCGTGCGCGCCAGGATGTCGTTGGCGTTGGTGCCGATCATCAGGCGCTCGATCGGCAGCCCCATGCGCTTGGCGACCCAGCCGGCCAGCACGTCGCCGAAGTTGCCGGTCGGCACCGCGAACGACACCTTGCGGTGCGGCGCGCCGAGCGCGACCGCGCTGGTGAAGTAGTACACGGCCTGCGCCGCGACGCGGGCCCAGTTGATCGAATTGACGCCCGAGAGCTTCACCGCGTCGGCGAAGTCGGCGTGCTGGAACATGGCCTTCACCATGTTCTGGCAGTCGTCGAAGTTGCCGTCGACCGCGAGCGCGTGGACGTTCGGCGCGTCGACCGAGGTCATCTGCCGGCGCTGCACCTCCGACACGCGGCCGTGCGGGAACAGGATGAAGATGTCGACTTGGTCCAGCCCGCCGAAGGCCTCGACCGCGGCGCTGCCGGTGTCGCCCGAGGTCGCGCCGACGATGGTGGCGCGGCTGCCGCGGGCGCGGAGCACGTGGTCCATCAGCCGCCCGAGCAGCTGCATCGCCACGTCCTTGAACGCGAGCGTCGGGCCGTGGAAGAGCTCGAGCAGGAACAGGTTGTCGTCGAGCTGGGTCAGCGGGCAGATCGCCGGGTGGCGGAAGGTGGCGTAGGCCTCCTCGATCATCCGGTCGAGGTCGGCATCCGCGATCTCGCCGTCGATCAGGGGGCGCAGCACCAGCTTGGCGGCGTCGGCGTAGCGCTTGCCGGCCAGCCCCGCGATCTCGCTCGCGGACAAGGTCGGCCACGCCTCCGGCACGTAGAGGCCGCCGTCGCGGGCGAGCCCGGCGAGCAGGGCATCGGAGAACGAGAGCGGCGCGGCGGATCCGCGGGTCGAGACGTGCAGCACGGGGGCCTCCGGGGAAGGCGCCCCCTCTACACGATGCGGTCGGGCGTGTCGAAGACCGCCGAGGCGGGTTCAGGCGTTCGTGCCCTCGGCCTTGACCAGCCGGCAGCCGCTGATGCGCCACGCTCCGTCGGCGCCGCGCTCGAGGCTGTAGACGGCGGTCCAGTCGACGCCGTCCTCGTCCTGGATCGCCACGTCCTGCGAGAGCGCCCCGTCGCCGAGGTCCTGCATCTGCCTGAACACGAAGGTGCGGTGCCGATAGACCGGCCGGTAGTTGTTGCGCACCATGCCGAGGAACACGTCGGCGGTCGGGAACATGCCCTGGATCGCCGGGGCTGCCTGGGCGTAGGCGGTGGCGGCGTCGTCGCGCACCAGCGCCTCGGCCTGCCGGGTGATCGCCGCGCGGGCCGCCTCGCGGGCGCCGTCGTCGGCAGCGTGCGCCGACGTCAACGCGAGGGCGAGGAACAGGGCGAGCCAGCTGCGCATCGGATCACTCCGCCATAGGACGCAGCGAGTGTAGCCGGCGTCGCCGCCGCCGCAAGCCCGACCTCAGGCGCCGGAAGGCGCGTCCGGCTCGTGCAGGCGCTTCCAGGCAAACACGGAAAAGACGCCGAGCAGGCAGGCGGCGATGCCGAACCAGGTGAAGGCGTATTGCAGATGGTTGTTGGGCAGGTCGACCCGGAGCTGCCCGCCGCGCGGCCAGGTCCGGCTGCCGGGCACGGCATCCGCCTCGATCAGGTAGGGGGCGGCCTCCGGGAAGCCGCGCGCCGCGGCGATGCCCGGCACGTCGCGGTTGAACCACTCGTTGCGCACCGGATCGGGCGCCGGCACGAACATCGTCCGTGGCTCGCTGCCGCGCATCAGGCCGACGATCGTGGTGTCGCCCTCGACCAGCCCGTCGCGGCGATCGGCCTGGTTCTTCAGCTCGGTCGGCACGAAGCCGCGGTTGACCAGCACCATCGAGCCGTCGTCGCGCCGGAACGGCGTGATCACGTAGTAGCCCTGCAGCGCGCGGCCCGGCGTCTCGCCGGCCGCGAGCCCGTGGACCAGCGTCTCGCGATCGTTGAGGAAGCGGCCGCCGACGCGGACATGCTCGAACTCGTCGCGCGCCGGGTTCCAGTCGGCGGGCGGCGGCACCGGCTCGGCCTGCGAGCGCGAGACGATGCGGGCGATCAGCGCCTCCTTCTCGCCCTTGCGCTCGAGCTGCCACACCCCGAGGCCGAGGAGGATCGCGAGTGCCATCAGCGTCGCGAGCGCCGGCGGGATCAGGTCGCGGATCGCGCCGGGGCGCGTCCGCGAGGCGGTCTCGGCCGCGGTCACGGCTCGAAGCGTCCCTGCTCGGCCTTGTTGGTGTATTGCAGGGCCAGCAGCATGCCCTTCAGCGGGCGGACCAGGATGAGGCTGAGGCCGATCGAGAGCGATCCGGCCACCAGCGCGTGGACCCACATCGGCGGCTGGTAGGTGATCTCCATCCACAGGGCGAGGCCGACCACGAGGATGCCGACGATCGACATCACGAAGAAGGCCGGCCCGTCGCCCGAATCGAACGCGCCGTAGTCGAGGTCGCAGACCTCGCAGGCGGGGGCGATGGTGAGGAACCCCTTGAACATGTGGCCTTCGCCGCAGCGCGGGCAGCGGCCGCGCAGGCCGGTCGAGATCGGTGCTTGTGGCGTGTAGGTCCGGGCCAAGCTCAGGTTCCTTGCATGACGTGAAGCCCCGCAGCGATGCACCACGTGTCGGCCTCACCGAGGATATGGGTCCCCGGACACGAAAAAGGGCGGCCGGAGCCGCCCTTCGATGCATGTCCCCCCTGCGTCACAGGGGATCCTGCCCGATCGCGCTCAGTGCGCCGCGTGCCCGGCGCCCGAACCCCAGACGTAGATCGCCGCGAACAGGAACAGCCACACCACGTCGACGAAGTGCCAGTACCAGGCGGCGAACTCGAACCCGAGATGCTGCTTGACCGTAAACTGCCCGAGATAAGCGCGGTACAGGCAGATCCCGAGGAAGATCGTGCCGATGAGGACGTGCGCGCCGTGGAAGCCCGTCGCCATGAAGAAGGTCGACGAGTAGATGCTGCCGGCGAAGCCGAAATGCGCGTGGCCGTACTCGTAGGCTTGGCAGGCGGTGAACAGCACGCCGAGGATCACGGTCAGCCACAGGCCGTACTTCAGGCCCTTGCGGTCGTCGTGGAGCAGGGCGTGGTGGGCCCAGGTCACGGTGGTGCCGGAGGTCAACAGGATTAGGGTGTTCAGCAGCGGCAGGTGCCAGGGGTCGAACGCCTCGATCCCCTTCGGCGGCCAGACGCCGCCGGTGAAGCCGACGCGCGAGGCCTGGATCGGGTCGGCGGTGTAGAGCGCCGCCTCGAAATAGGCCCAGAACCACGCGACGAAGAACATCACCTCGGAGGCAATGAACATCATCATGCCGTAGCGGTGATGAAGCTGCACCACGCGGGTGTGGTCGCCTTGGTTGGCCTCGTGGACCACGTCCTTCCACCACGAGAACATGGTGTAGAGCACGCCGAGCGAGCCGGCGCCGAAGATGTAGGGGCCGGGGGTGAGCGTGCCGATCTGCAGGCTCTTCATCCAGAACACGGCGCCGAAGGCCATCACGAAGCCAGAGAAGGCGCCGATGAGCGGCCAAGGGCTCGGTGCGAGGATGTGGAAGTCGTGATTCTTGGCGTGCGCCTCGGCCATCTTACCCGTCTCTCCTCGACCCCGTCGGTCCTGCGCCGTCGCCGGCTCGCGGTCCGCTTACCCTGAACGCCGAATTCGGGCCGTCCGGCCCGTCCGGTCTACCCGCACCCTTAGCGGAGGCGGGCGCGTGTTGTCACGCTTCGCGCACCGGGAAATCCCGGCGCGGTCAGAAATCCCGCTTGTTTCCGGGTGTGCTCGTGTTGGCGACCGCAGCGGTGACCGGCTCGCCGTTCTTCGAGGCGAAGTAGGTGTAGGACAGCGTCATCTCGGAGAGATGCGCGGTGTTCGAATCCTTCCGCACCTCGGGATCGATGTAGAACACCACCGGCACGTCGAGCGTCTCGCCCGGCTGGAGCGTCTGCTCCTTGAAGCAGAAGCACTCGATCTTGACGAAGTAGCTGCCCATCAGCCCGGGCTGCACGTTGAAGGTCGCCACGCCGGTGGACGGCGTCGTGCCGGTGTTCTTGACCTGGAAAAACACGGTCTTCGTCTCGCCGAGATGCGCCTCGACCCGGCGCGACTCGGCCTTGAACCGCCACGGCAGCGAGGAAGACACGTTGGTGTCGAAGTGGACGACCATGCTGTCGTCGGTGGCGACGCCGCCGGTGAGCGCCGGGCCCTGGCGCGGCGTGCCGTCGTAGCCGGTCGCCTTGCAGAACGCGTCGTAGAGCGGCACCGACGCGAAGGCGAGGCCGATCATGCCCACGGCCATGCCGCCGCAGGCGAAGGCGGTGCGCAGCATCGTCCTGTCGGTGTTCGGTGTGCTCATCAGAGCGGCCGGTTCAGGATTTGCGGCCCGAGCTTGGCGATCGTCAGGACGAAGAACAGCAGCACCATGGCGCCGAGCGCCAGGGCGATCGCGATCGAGCGCTTGCGCCGGCGCGCCTCCTCCTCGGGGGTGAGGGGGCGCATCTCGATCTTGGGAAAGCCGTGCGGATCGTATTCCATCAGGCGAAGACCGGGCGGAACAGGCCGAGGCTCTGCTCGGCGAGCAGCGCCGAGAACAGAACGAATAGGTAGAGGATCGAGAAGCCGAACATCCCCATGGCGGCCTTCTTCTCGGCCTCGCCCTCGCGGTTGCGATAGACCTGCACGCTGAAGGCCAGCATGCCGAGGCCGCCCAGCACGCCGACCACCGCGTAGAGAAGGCCGGCGAAGCCGAGCCAGACCGGCAAGAGGCCGAGCGGCGCGAGCAGCAGCGTGTAGTAGATGATCTGGCGGCGGGTCGAGGTCGGGCCGGCGGTGTTCGGCATCATCGGGATGCCGGCCTTGGCGTACTCGCCGGCCTTCACCAGGGCCAGCGCCCAGAAGTGCGGCGGCGTCCAGATGAAGATGATCGCGAACAGAACCAGCGATTCGACGCCGACCGAGCCGGTCACCACCGCCTGGCCGATCACCGGGGGGAGGGCGCCGGCGGCGCCGCCGATGACGATGTTCTGCGCGGTCGCCCGCTTGAGCCACATCGAGTAGATCACCGCGTAGAACACGATGGTGAAGGCGAGCAGCCCGGCCGAGAGCCAGTTCGCCGCGAGCCCGAGCACCATCACCGAGCCGACCGAGAGCACGAGGCCGAAGGCCAGGGCCTCGTTCGGCTGGATGCGGCCGTCGGGGATCGGGCGCTTGGCGGTGCGCGTCATGATCGCGTCGATGTCGGCGTCCCACCACATGTTGAGGCAGCCCGAGGCGCCGGCCCCGATGGCGATCATCAGCAGCGAGATCACCGCGACGGCCGGCGGCACGTGGCCGTGCGACACCACCATGCCGACGAGGGCGGTGAAGATCACCAGCACCATCACCCGCGGCTTCAGCAGGGCGAAGTAGTCGGGCACGTCTCCGCCGACGACCGAGACCGGCGTCGCGCCGGCGGGCAGGCTGTTCGACAGGGTGGTCATGGACACCGTAACCATTCTGCTTTTCGCGCTCGGGCCCGCGCGGCGGGAGCGCTCGATCCGGCACGGGAAGTCGCGAACCGGAACAGTTCCAAACGTCCGGGCGTCGTACGCCGGAAAAAGGGGGGGTCCTGCCGAGCGCCGCTCAGACCGGACCGTCGCACCGCCCTTGCCGGGACCCTTCGCGGGAAGGATCCGGGGAAGGGCGGGGGCCGCGCGATGCGGCCCCCGCGAAGTGATTAGTGGTGACCCGGCTCGTCGACGATGCGGGGCAGCGTCTCGAACTGGTGGAAGGGCGGCGGCGACGACAGCGTCCACTCCAGGGTGGTCGCGCCGGGACCCCAGGGGTTGTCCGCGGCCCGCTCCTTCGAGCGGAAGGCGAGGATGACGCCGATCACGAACACCATCATGCCGAGGCCGAAGATGTGGCCGCCGTAGGTCGAGACCTTGTGCCAGCCCGCGAACGCCTCCGGGTAGTCGGCGTAGCGACGCGGCATGCCGGCGAGCCCGAGGAAGTGCATCGGGAAGAACAGGATGTTCGCGCCGATGAAGGCCAGCCAGAAGTGCAGCTTGCCGGCCCATTCGGGGATGATGTGGCCGGTCATCTTCGGGAACCAGTAGTAGATGCCGGCGAAGATGATGAACACGGCGCCGAGCGAAAGCACGTAGTGGAAGTGCGCGACGACGTAGTAGGTATCGTGCAGGTACTTATCGACCGCCGAGTTCGCGAGCACGACGCCGGTGACGCCGCCGACCGTGAACAGGAAGATGAAGCCCACCGCCCAATGCATCGCCGCGGTGAAGCGGATCGAGCCGCCCCACATCGTCGCGATCCAGGAGAAGATCTTCACGCCGGTCGGCACCGCGATCACCATGGTGGCGAACACGAAGTAGGACTGCGTCTGCAGCGACAGGCCGACGGTGTACATGTGGTGCGCCCACACGACGAAGCCGACGACGCCGATCGCGACCATCGCGTAGGCCATCGCGAGGTAGCCGAAGACCGGCTTGCGCGAGAACGTGGCGATGATGTGCGAGACGATGCCGAAGGCCGGCAGGATCATGATGTACACTTCGGGGTGACCGAAGAACCAGAACAGGTGCTGGTAGAGGATCGGATCGCCGCCGCCGGCCGGGTCGAAGAAGGTGGTGCCGAAGTTGCGGTCGGTGAGCAGCATGGTGATCGCGCCGGCGAGGACCGGGAGCGACAGCAGCAGCAGGAAGGCGGTGACGAGCTCGGCCCAGGCGAAGAGCGGCATCTTGTGCAGCGTCATGCCGGGGGCGCGCATGTTGAGGATGGTCGTGATGAAGTTGATCGCCCCGAGGATCGAGCCGGCGCCGGAGAGGTGCAGCGCGAAGATCGCGAAGTCGACGGCCGGGCCGGGATGGCCGGCGGTGGAGAGCGGCGGGTAGACGGTCCAGCCGGTGCCGGCGCCGGACGCGCCGGGCGCGCCCTCGACGAACAGCGAGCAGATCAGGCTGCAGAAGCCCGCCACCGTCAGCCAGAACGAGATGTTGTTCATGCGCGGGAAGGCCATGTCCGGCGCGCCGATCATCAGCGGCACGAACCAGTTGCCGAACCCGCCGATCAGCGCGGGCATCACCATGAAGAACACCATGATGAGGCCGTGGCCGGTGACGAAGACGTTGTAGGTCTGCGGATTGGAGAAGTACTGGAGGCCGGGCGCCTCCATCTCCATCCGGATGCCGAAGGACAGGAACGCGCCGATCATGCCCGCGCAGAACGCGAACAGCAGGTAGAGCGTGCCGATGTCCTTGTGGTTCGTCGACAGGAACCAGCGGGCGAAGAACGAGGGTTTGTGGTCGTGGGCCTCGTGGGCCCCTGCATGCGCTGCGGCGGTTGCCATCTGAGCTGAGCCTTGTGCGTGTCTCTCGAGATCTCGGTGGGTCGGGCCGGCACCGTCGCGGCGCCGGCCCGAGGCGCGCCCGCTACCGGGCGTCGGCGAGCTTGGACCCGTCGTCGATGCGGGCGTACTTGGTCTTGGCCTCGCCGAGCCAGGCTGCGTAGGCCTCGTCGTTCACGACGCGGACGACGATCGGCATGTAGGCGTGGCGCTGGCCGCAGAGCTCGGAGCACTGGCCGTGATAGGTGCCCTCGCGGTCGGCCTTGAACCAGAACTGGTTGAGGCGGCCGGGGACGGCGTCGATCTTGAAGCCGAAGGACGGCATCGCCCAGGAATGCATGACGTCGGCGGCGGTGACCTGGATCTTGACGATCTTGTTCACCGGAACGACCATCTCGTTGTCGGTCTGCAGCAGCCGCGGCTGCTTGTCCTCGTCGATGTTGGCGTCGAACGAGAAGCCGCCGCCCTGGTCGGCGGGGTACTCGTAGGACCAGTACCAGGCGTGGCCGGTGACCTTGATCATCACGTCGGACTTCGGATCCGACAGCTGCACGCGCAGCAGGCGGAACGACGGGATCGCGACGGCGACGAGGATGAGCACCGGGACGATGGTCCAGGCCACCTCGATCAGGGTGTTGTGGGTGGTCTTCGAGGGCGTCGGGTTCCGCTTCTCGCTGAAGCGGTAGATGCACCACAGGATCAGGCCGAGCACGAACACGCAGATGGCCAGCGACAGCCAGTGCACCCACGACTCGAACTGGAGGATGTCGCGGGCGTTCTCGGTCACGGGGACCTGGCGGTCCATCTGCCAGGGCTCGGGCTGGCCGATGCCGGCGGCCAGGGCCTGCGACGACGTCAGGAGCAGCGCGCCGAACGCGGCGAGCCCCCTCATGGAGCGGTGTTTCGTCTGCGCCGTCCGCATGTGCCTCTCGTGGCTCCCCTTGGTCACGTTACGCTCCGTCGACCGCCCGCATCTTGCTTGAACGAGGTTTGCGGTGTCGCTCGACGGAATGGACGCCCCGAAGGCGCGTGGCCCGGGTATCCGATCGCGGTGTCAGACCACAAGGTCGTGAAAGGCGCAACCGCACAAGCGTCGCATCGCACGCTTTCCGGACGCTCCGCTCCGTCACCCGGGCGATCGCCGCAGGGGCGGCTCGGCCCGCGGCCTGCTATAGGGCGTGCTCGGGTCGAGCGGCGGGAACAGCCCATGACGGACGGACGGCGGCCGGTTCAGGCCACTTCGGAGACGGGCCTGCGTGATACGGCCTTGCAGGTGGCGACCCGCGTCGTCGCCTACGCCGCGCCGGAGCCGCGCGACGATCACCGCGCGCTCGCCGTCGAGATGCCGGTGAACCTCGTCTACGGCAGCGTGCCCTATGCGGTGATGATGGCGACGCCGGCCGACCTGGAGGATTTCGCCTACGGCTTCAGCCTGACCGAAGGCATCGTCGCGGCGGCCGACGAGATTCGCGGCGCCGCGGTCGAGCCGGGCGACGGCGGGCTGCGCCTGCTGGTGGATTTGGCGCCCGGGCGCCTGCGCGAGCATCTCGCCCGCAAGCGCGCGATCAGCGGGCGCACCGGCTGCGGCGTCTGCGGGATCGAGGATCTCGCCGCCCTGCCGCGGGCCGAGACCCGGGCCGCGTCGGGCCGCGTGCGCGTCGGGACGGAGGCGATCGCGCGGGCCTTGTCGGATCTCGGCGATTCCCAGGTGCTCGGGCGCGAGACGCGGGCCGTGCACGCCGCCGCCTGGGCGCGCTTCGACGGGAGCCTCGTGGCGGTCCGCGAGGATGTCGGCCGGCACAACGCGCTGGACAAGCTGATCGGGGCGCTGATCCGGACGAGAACCGACCCGGCCGCGGGCTTCCTCGTGATCACCAGCCGGTGCTCGTTCGAGATGGTCGAGAAGGCTGCGCATTTCGGCGCGTCGGTCCTGGTCGCGATCTCGGCCCCGACCTCGCTCGCGATCGAGCGGGCGCGCCTGCACGACATGACGCTCTGCGCCATCGCCCGGGCCGATTCGTTCACGCTGTTCTGCGGGGACGAGCGCGTGGTCGGCCGCGCAGGGTAGCGGCCGATCAGGGTGTCGGCGCGTCCTTGTCCGGCGCGCCCGGCACGAGGGTCGCGCCACCGATGACGCGGACGTTGCGCTTGGCCTCGGGCGGATTCTTCCAGCTCTGGTCGGCGGGTTTGACCTCCGAGGTCTTCACGTCCACCGGCTTCGATTCGCCCGGCTTCGATTCGACCGACTTGGCCAAGGTCCCGTCGGCGGGCGGCTGGACCGCTGCCGGAGTCGGCGTGACGCCGGGAACCGGCGCGGCCTTCGGCTGATCCACGGCGGCGACGGGAGCCTCCGGCTTCGCCTCGGGCTTGGCGGCGTCCACCGGGCGGAGCTTGGGCGCCTCGGGAACGGTGCGCGCCTGCGCTTTTCCTTCGATCGCCTTGCCATCGCGCGCCTTCTCGTCGAGCGCTTTGGTGTCGGACAACCGTGGCGGGTTGGCGACGCGGGCGAGCTTGCGCGGCGATTCGGCGGGGCCGCGCCGATCGGGGTTGATGCCTTGCGGGTTCGGGTCCGCGAGCGTGCGCCCCGGCATGCCGTTCGATCCGTCGGGTCGGGCATAATCGGCCTCGGCCGGCGCACGGCGCAGGGGCATTCCGCGTGCCTCGGGCAACGGGATGTCGGACGGCGGGAGCAGGCGCTCTGCCTGCCGCATCGGCTGGCGCGGCATCTCGTCCTCTTCGGTCCAGCCGTAGCCGGGCGCCGGGCGGGTAAGGGCGATCGGGCCGTCGTCGAGGCGCTGGCGGCCGAGGATCGCGCCGTCCCGGGCATCGACGAACAGGCGCACGCGGGCACCCATCGGGTTGAAGGCCTCGACGATGTAGGCGCGTCCGTCGAAGCGCGGGCGGCTCATGCCGCTGAAGCCGCGCTCGCTCAGGCGCCATGCGACTGCGCGCGGCGGCATGATCGCCTCGTCGTACGCGTATTGCGCCCGCGCCGCGTCGGCGGCACCGATTAGCAGGGCGCAGGCGGCGAGGCCCGCACGGAGACGACGATAGGATCGGTTCACGGCTGACCTCCCGGTCGCATTCTCAAGATCGCCCGAAATCTCCGCAGGCGCTCGCCCCGCGCCGGGGAGTCCCGATCGGGACCTGCCGACGATCCGGCCCGGGCCCCGCGCCGAAGGACCGCGTCCCGCGTGTCCTTCGGCCATTCCGGCAGGGTCGTTGCCCCGCATGCCGCTTGTGCTCGGCGCTCGCCTTTGAGCGGAGGATTTGGGCGCAATTGCGGGAGAAAGCGGGCGGCGAAGGGCCGATCTCGACCACGATCCACCCGTTCGCATGGCCCCTCGCACGACGGGGAATTGGGTCGCCTGCCGATCCGGTGTGGGGGCGGACATGGGACCGGACATGGGATCCGGCATGGGATGCGGCATCAAAACGCCGCTTTTGGTCCCGCGGGGCCCTTGCTGGAATTTTTGAAATCTGCCAGTTTGCAGCGTTAGGACAGTATGACTGTCCCATTTCTAGTGCGCGCGTGCGAACGATGCCGCGCGGTGGGGCCGTTCAGGCCTGGGCAGAGGGTTTCGGGACGTGACCATCGTGACGTCGAAACGAGATCGCGAGCCGGTCGCCGCAGAGGCGATCCGGGCCCACGCCGGCTGACATCGGGCCGGTGCGAGCCCGCGGGTAGCGGGCGCTTCCTCCACCGAGGACCCTCCCGAGACCCGACGAGACAAGATGACTGGCCCGGCCTCGCTTGAGCGCCGGGCATGAAACATGCTCGCCTGGCGGGCATGGGCGTTCGAACGGGTCTGGTCGATCTTTCGGGGATGGTGGGCATGGCGGCTTTCGGGAATGCGGACATGGCCGTGAGCGGGAACCTCAACGCCGACACGGCGCCGGCGGCCCGCGACGGCGTCGCGCCGCTGGTGGTGCGCGATCCGGCGATGCCGGTGGCGCAGGGCGCCTATGATCCCCGCAACGAGCGGGACGGCTGCGGCGTCGGCTTCGTCGCCGACATGCACGACCGGCGCACCCACGCCATCGTCGAGCAGGGCCTGAAGATCCTGGAGAACCTCGACCATCGCGGCGCGGTCGGAGCCGACCCGAAGATGGGCGACGGCTGCGGCATCCTCACGCAGATCCCGCACGCCTTCTTCGCCGAGGAATGCTCGCGCCTCGGCTTCGAGCTGCCCCCGGCCGGCGACTACGCCATCGCGCAGCTGTTCATGCCGAAGGCCGACGAGCCGCGCGCGATCATCGAGGCCATCGTCGAGGAAGCGCTCGCGTCGGAAGGGCTGCCCCTGCTCGGCTGGCGCGACGTGCCGGTCGACCCCGAGGATCTCGGCATCGCCGTGAAGGCGACCGAGCCGCATCACCGCCAGCTCTTCATCGGGCGCCCGGCCTCGGCGGCCGATGGCGACGCGTTCGAGCGGCGCATCTACGTCGCCCGCAAGGTGATCTCCGGCCGCGTCTACGGCCTGAAGGACCCGCGGGTGATGGAGTTCTACCCCGTCTCCGTGTCGAGCCGGACCATCGTCTACAAGGGCATGGTCCTGGTGAACCAGCTCGGGAACTACTTTCTCGACCTGAAGGACCAGCGCTTCGTCTCGGCGATCGCGCTGGTGCACCAGCGCTTCGCCACCAACACCTTCCCGACCTGGCGCCTGTCGCACCCCTACCGGATGGTGGCGCATAACGGCGAGATCAACACGCTGCGCGGCAACGTGAACTGGATGTCGGCCCGCCAGGCGAGCGTCGATTCGGAGCTGTTCGGCAACGACATCTCGAAGATCTGGCCGATCTCCTACGAGGGCCAGTCCGACACCGCGTGCTTCGACAACGCACTCGAGTTCCTCGTGATGGGCGGCTACCCGCTGGCCCACGCGATGATGATGCTCATCCCCGAGGCCTGGGCCGGCAACCCGCTGATGGGCGAGGATCGGCGCTCGTTCTACGAGTACCACGCCGCGCTGATGGAGCCGTGGGACGGGCCCGCCGCCGTCGCCTTCACCGACGGCCGCCAGATCGGCGCGACCCTCGACCGCAACGGCCTCCGCCCCGCCCGCTACATCGTCACCGACGATGGCCTCGTCGTGCTCGCCTCCGAGATGGGCGTTCTGCCGATCCCGGACGAGAAGATCGTCCAGTCCTGGCGCCTGCAGCCGGGCCGGATGCTGCTGATCGACCTCGAGAAGGGCCGCATCGTCGACGACGAGGAGATCAAGGGCGAGCTCGCCGCCGCGCACCCCTACGCGGAGTGGGTGAAGAACACCCAGATCGTGCTCGAGGACCTCAAGCCGGTCACCGCCCGCGAGAGCCGCACCGACGTGTCGCTGCTCGATCGCCAGCAGGCCTTCGGCTACAGCCAGGAAGACCTCAAGCTGCTCATGGCGCCGATGGCCGTGACCGGCCAGGAGGCGGTCGGCTCGATGGGCACCGACACGCCGCTCTCCGCTCTGTCCGACAAGTCGAAGTCGCTCTACACCTACTTCAAGCAGAACTTCGCGCAGGTCACCAACCCGCCGATCGACCCGATCCGCGAGGAGGCCGTGATGAGCCTCGTCTCGTTCATCGGCCCGCGCCCGAACCTGCTCGACATGGAAGGCGCCTCGCGCCGCAAGCGCCTGGAAGTCCGCCAGCCGATCCTGACCAACACGGATCTCGAGAAGATCCGCTCGATCGGCCATTTCGAGGACCGCTTCGACACCAAGACGCTGGACATCACCTACCCGGCCGAGACCGGCGCGGCGGCGATGAACGGCGCGCTCGACCGGCTCTGCGACCGCGCGGAAGTCGCGGTGCGCGGCGGCTACAACATCATTGTCCTGTCCGACCGCGCGGTCGGCCCCGACCGCATCCCGATCCCGGCGCTGCTGGCGACGGCGGCCGTGCACAACTACCTGATCCGCAAGGGGCTGCGCACCTCGGTCGGGCTCGTGGTCGAATCGGGCGAGCCGCGCGAGATCCATCACTTCGCGTGCCTGGCCGGCTACGGCGCCGAGGCGATTAACCCGTATCTCGCCTTCGAGACGCTGGTGGCGATGAAGCACGAATTCCCGCCGGACCTCGTCGACGAGGAGATCATCTACCGCTACATCAAGTCGATCGATAAGGGCCTGCTGAAGGTCATGTCGAAGATGGGCATCTCGACCTACCAGTCCTATTGCGGCGCGCAGATCTTCGACGCGATCGGGCTGAACTCGGCCTTCGTCGCGCGCGACTTCTTCGGCACCGCGACGATGGTCGAGGGCGTCGGCATGGCCGAGATCGCCGAGGAGACCGTGCGCCGCCACGCCGACGCGTTCGGCGACGCGCCGATCTATCGCAACGCCCTCGATGTCGGCGGCGAGTACGCCTACCGGCTGCGCGGCGAGGCCCATACCTGGACCCCGGACACCGTTGCGACGCTGCAGCATGCGGTGCGCCTCGGCGTGCCCGAGCGCTACCGCGAATACGCCAAGCTGGTGAACGACCAGGAGCAGCAGCTCAAGACCCTGCGCGGCCTGTTCCGGATCAAGCTCGCCGGCGAGATCGGACGCGAGCCGGTGCCCGTGGAGAGCGTCGAGCCGGCCGCCGACATCGTCAAGCGCTTCGCCACCGGCGCGATGTCCTACGGCTCGATCTCGAAGGAGGCGCACGAGACCCTGGCGATCGCCCTGAACTCCTTCGGCGGCCGCTCGAACTCGGGCGAGGGCGGCGAGGAGGTCGAGCGCTTCAAGCCGCTGCCGGACGGTCGCTCGCGCCGCTCATCGATCAAGCAGGTCGCCTCCGGCCGCTTCGGCGTCACGACCGAGTACCTCGTCAACGCCGACATGATGCAGATCAAGGTCGCGCAGGGCGCCAAGCCCGGCGAGGGCGGACAGCTGCCCGGCCACAAGGTCGACGCCAAGATCGCCAAGGTCCGCTATGCCACGCCCGGCGTCGGCCTGATCTCGCCGCCGCCGCACCACGACATCTACTCGATCGAGGATCTGGCACAGCTGATCTTCGACCTGAAGAACGTGAACCCGGCGGCCGACGTCTCGGTCAAGCTCGTCTCCGAGGTCGGCGTCGGCACGGTCGCGACCGGCGTCGCCAAGGCGCGGGCCGACCACATCACCATCTCGGGCTTCGACGGCGGCACCGGAGCGGCGCCGCTGACCTCGCTCAAGCATGCCGGCGGCCCGTGGGAGACCGGCCTCGCCGAGACGCAGCAGACGCTGGTGATGAACCACCTGCGCGGCCGCGTCGCGCTGCAGGCCGACGGCGGCATCCGCACGGGCCGCGACGTGCTGATCGCGGCCCTGCTCGGCGCCGACCAGTTCGGCTTCTCGACCGCGCCGCTGATCGCGGCCGGCTGCATCATGATGCGCAAGTGCCACCTCAACACCTGCCCGGTCGGCGTCGCGACCCAGGACCCGGTGCTGCGCAAGCGCTTCAAGGGCACCCCCGAGCACGTGGTGAACTACTTCTTCTACGTCGCCGAGGAGCTGCGCGAGCTGATCGCGGCGATGGGCTTCACCAAGCTCGAGGACCTCGTCGGGCGTTCCGACTTCCTCGACAAGGTCGAGGCGATCCAGCACTGGAAGGCGCGCGGGCTCGACTTCTCGAAGCTGTTCCACCGTCCCGACGTCGGGCCGGAGGTCGCCATCCGCTGGGTCGAGACGCAGAAGCACCCGATCGACCACGTCCTCGACCGGCGCCTGATCGCCGGCGCGCAGAACGCGATCGACACCGGCGAGCCGGTGGTGCTCCACGACGTGATCCGCAACTCCGACCGGACCGCGGGCGCGATGCTCTCGGGCGCCGTCGCCAAGGCGCACGGCCACGAGGGCCTGCCCGACGACACCATCGTGGTGAAGCTCTCCGGCACGGCCGGCCAGAGCTTCGGCGCCTGGGTCGCAGCCGGCGTGACGATCGAGCTCACCGGCCACGGCAACGACTACGTCGGCAAGGGCCTGTCGGGCGGCAAGCTGATCATCCGGCCGAGCGACGCGCTTAAGGCGCCCGCCGACAGGACCATCATGGTCGGCAACACCGTGCTCTACGGCGCCATCGCCGGCGAGTGCTACGTCCGCGGCTCGGCCGGCGAGCGCTTCGCCGTGCGCAACTCCGGTGCGATCACTGTCGTCGAGGGCATGGGCGACCATGGCTGCGAGTACATGACCGGCGGCGTGGTCGTGTCGATCGGCGAGACCGGCCGCAACTTCGCCGCCGGCATGTCCGGCGGCATCGCCTACGTGCTCGACGAGGACGGCTCGTTCTCGGCCCGCTGCAACCTCTCGATGGTCGATCTCGAGCCGGTCGAGGAGGAGGACGACCTGATGCGCCGCTTCCACCAGGACGGCGACCTGGAGACCAAGGGCCGCGTCGACATCCTCGCCGACATGTCCGGCCACGACGAGGAGCGCCTGTCGCAGCTCATCACCAATCACCTGAAGTACACGGGCAGCCCGCGTGCCAAGGCGATCCTCGACGACTGGGCGGGCTACCGCACCAAGTTCGTCAAGGTGATGCCGGTGGAGTACCGCCGGGCGTTGCGCGAGATGGAGATGGCACGGATGCCGGTGGCGGCCGAGTAGGCGCGCGCCGGCCTCGTGCCGGTCGATGGAGATCACGTTCGATCCCGCGAAGCGTCTGGTGACGTTGCGCGAGAGGGGCCTCGATTTCGCACGCACCCCTGAAGTCTTCGCCGCCGCGGTGACGACCTTCAGGGACGAGCGGATGGACTACCGCGAGGCGCGATCGATCACGGTGGGAATGCTCGACGGACGGATGGTGGTCGTCGTTTGGACCGAACGGGATCATACTCGCCGGATCATCAGCATGAGGAAGGCCAATGACCGAGAGCAAGCGCGCTATCGCGAACGCGGCTGACCGACCGCTGAACCCCGACGAGATCGGCTGGGATCCGGACGACGCGCCGGAACTGGACGAGGCTTGGTTCGAGAAGGCCGATCGTTTCGTCGGCGGCCGCCTGATCGAGCGCGGGCACCGTCCCGGCGAGACTGAACGGTTGGTGCTTCCCACCGATCTCGTCGAGCGGTTCCGAGCCGGAGGGCCAGGCTGGCAGATACGGATCGAGACCGCGCTCAAGGAATGGTTGCGCGAGCATTCCGACCGGCTCTGAGCCGGCCGACGGACGGCCCAACGAAACACGCGAGCGATGGCGGACATCGCGAGGGGGGACGACATGACGGCGACGCTTGCGACGATCCCACCTGCCGCCATGCGGATCTACGGCGATCTCACCTCGGGCAATTGCCTGAAGATCAAGATCGTCGCCGATCGGCTCGGCCTCGCCTACGAATGGGTTCAGGTCGACGCGCTGAAGGGCGAGAGCCGGACGCCCGCCTACCTCGCTCTGTTTCCGGCAGGCCAGATCCCGGGCGTGGCGTTCGCGGACGGGCGTCGGCTCGCGCAGTCGAACGCGATCATCCGCTACCTCGCCCGCGGCAGCGCGTTGCTGCCGGACGATGCCTTCGCGGCGGCGACGGTCGATCAGTGGCTGTTCTGGGAGCAGTACAGCCACGAGCCGGCGGTCGCGGTCTGCCGGGCGGAGATGAAGTTCCGCGGCGTGCGGCGCGAGGCCCGCGATCCGGCCAGGGTCGCGCGCGGCGAGGCGGCGCTCGACCTGATGGAGCGGCATCTCGCCGGAACGGGCTGGTTCGTGGGCGACGACGCGACCATCGCCGACGTCGCCCTGCTCGCCTACACCCAGTGGGCCGACGAGGGTGGATTCGATCTGGCCGCGAGGCCCGCGATCCGGGATTGGCTCGACCGATGCAAGGTCGCGTTCCGGATCGAACCCGACGCTATCGCCACCGCCGCCGGTCGCTGACCCGATCGCGGCACCACCGATTTTTCGCTACCGACGCTGAGCATCCCGATGGGCAAGATCACCGGCTTCCTCGAATTCGACCGGCAGGACCAGAAGTACCAGCTCGCGGCCGACCGCGTGCGGCACTTCCGCGAGTTCACCCTGCCGCTCGACGAGCACGACCTGAAGAAGCAGGCCGCCCGCTGCATGGATTGCGGCATCCCGTTCTGCCACGGGCCGACCGGCTGCCCGGTGCACAACCAGATCCCGGACTGGAACGACCTCGTGTTCCAGTCGGATTGGGAAGAAGCCGCGCGCAACCTGCACTCCACCAACAACTTCCCGGAATTTACCGGCCGCATCTGCCCGGCGCCGTGCGAGGAAGCCTGCACGCTGAACCTCGAGAACCAGCCCGTCGCGATCAAGACGATCGAGCAGGCCATCGCCGACCGCGCCTGGAACATGGGCTGGGTCAAGCCCGAGCCGTCGTCGATCCGCACCGGCAAGAAGGTCGCGGTGATCGGGTCGGGCCCGGCCGGCCTCGCGGCGGCGCAGCAGCTCGCCCGGGTCGGGCACGCGGTGCACGTCTACGAGCGCGAGCCGAAGGCCGGCGGCCTGCTCCGCTACGGCATCCCCGACTTCAAGATGGAGAAGCGCCACATCGACCGACGCGTGAAGCAGATGGAAGCCGAGGGCGTGGTCTTCCACTACAACCAGAACGTCGGCGTGACGAAGCCGGTCGAGGAGCTGACCGCGGAGTTCGACGCGGTGCTGTTCTCCGGCGGCGCCGAGGACCCGCGCAACCCGCAGCTGCCGGGGCAGGAGATGGAGGGCGTGCACTACGCGATGCCCTACCTGATCCAGTCGAACCGCCGCGTCGGCGCCGAGCCGATGCGCGGCAACGGCGAGGCGCCGATCCTGGCATCGGGCAAGAACGTGGTGGTGATCGGCGGCGGCGACACCGCGTCCGATTGCGTCGGAACCGCCTTCCGGCAGGGCGCCCTGTCGGTGACGCAGCTCGACATCCGGCCGCGCCCCCCCGAGCGCGAGGACAAGCTCTCGGTCTGGCCGTACTGGCCGACCAAGATGCGGACCTCGTCGAGCCAGGCCGAGGGCGCCGAGCGCGAGTTCCAGGCGGCGACGCTCCGGCTCGAAGGCAACAAGAAGGGCCGGCTCACCGGCGTCGTCTGCGCGCGCGTCGACGCCAAGCGCCAGCCGATCGAGGGCAGCGAGTTCGTGCTGCCGGCCGACCTCGTCTTCATGGCGATCGGCTTCGCCGGCTCGATCCAGAAGGGTCTGCTCGAGCAGTCCGGCATCACGGTCGACAAGCGCGGCAACGTCACCGCCAACGAGGAGGATTACCGCACCTCCGACCCGAAGATCTGGGCGGCCGGCGACATGCGGCGCGGCCAGTCCCTCGTCGTCTGGGCGATCCGCGAGGGCCGTCAGGCCGCCCGCTCGATCGACGAGACGCTGATGGGTGCCTCGATCCTCCCGCGCTGAGGTTTTCGCCGGGCGTTCAGCCCGGCGGCCAGCGGAAATCGTCGGCGCGGCCGGGCTGCGGCAGCGGTGCCGCCCCGCGCTGGAGCGCGCGCTCGACCGTGCCGGTGGCGTCGCCGTCGCGCGGTCGACCGCTGACCAGGACGCCGCCGGGCGACAG
>NZ_VRUV01000089.1:0-12557 GCF_008039455.1 Methylobacterium sp. WL116 | reverse complement strand
CCACGCATTGGGGGCTCGGACGCGACATCGCCATCATGCTGCGCACCATCCCGGCCGTCCTGGCGCAACGCGGCAGCCGCTGATCTCCCTTGTTCGTGGCGGCATGGCTGCTGCGATCGCGTGCAGGGTAGGACGCCGGCCTTGGCTGTGATCGGCCGGCGGAGACAGCGCGATGAAGGCCCTGCTGCTCAATACCTTGCTCGGCCTCGGCCTGGGTCGGTTTGGCTCGATCTGGGTCGCCGTGGTGTTTGTACCGATCGTCGTCCTCGAGGTGACCTACGGTGTGTACGCCTTCCACCTCAGTGCCGGTGCGTGCCTGCGGCGAGGCGTGACGCTTCTGCTCTGCGCCCAGCTCGCCTTTCTGCTCGGGGCGCTCATGCGTCCGATGCGCAACGAAACCTGATCCGCCCGCAGGCCTTTGTGCACGACCCGCGCGGCAGCGGCCCCCGTGCTGTTGCAAGGCGGGTGACAGGCGGGTTGGTAAATGATTTGCTAAAGCCATCGTGACGCGGGCGGTTTGCGGCACTGAGGGATCAGCTTTGGACGAGAACGACCCGCTCTGGTACGACCGAGCTGAGCCCGATGAGCCCCCTGGCCTGTGGCTGCACGCCTTGGCCGGCGTGTTCTGGGTGTTGGCGAGCAGCATCAACGTCGCAAAGTCCGTCTACCGGATGCCGGACAGGGTCTGGCAGAGGGGTACGGGCTGGATTGCGCGACGCATGGCAACCGGCATTCGCCGCCTTTGACCCGCACCTGCCGCGCTGAGGGTCCCTCAGGGACAGCGTGCTGGACGGTTATGTCTTTGTCGGAGGACGGGTGAGAACGCTGTTGCGCCTTCTCAAGGGCTGGTTCGCCGTCTCGTTGCCGCTGGGCTTGTTTCTCGGTCGCTTCATCGCGGCAGGGCAGCGCCGGCAGACGCTCAGACCTCAGAACGAAGATCGCGTGCCGCGGCGGTCAAAACCGACAAAGCCCTGATCAACATCAGTTGCAAAGTTTGGGCTGATACCGGCTGCGACCGCAGCATGGGGTCATGTAAACGATACCGGACGATTGCAGGATCGGCGGAACCCTTTCGGAGCGCGGATTGCTACTCAGTCTAAAACAAGGGGCTGAGCCATGGATTTGCCGCAAAACGAGACAGCTGGTCGGACGCCGTCTGTTCAGAAGGTGGGGCTAGGCCGACGCTTGTTTGATCGGTTCGGCTCGATCCTGATCCTGGCGATGGTGTTGGTGGTCGTCATCGGCTGGATCGGCGCGATCGGCTGGGGCCTGATCTGGTTGCTGGGCTGGTACGGCGCTTGAAGGGCGGTTAGGCCACGTTCGCGGCGGGCTCGTCCTGCATCACCGGCGCGTCCTGACACAGGCGCATGAATTCGACGAAGCCGATGGCATAGGCGGCAAGGCAGACGGCAGCCCAGTGCATGATCACGACCCTCCCAGGTCCCCAGGCCGCCTTATCTGCAGGCGGTTAAGGGTTTCTCAACGCGAGATCACGCTGAGTGTTTCCTGCATGATAATGGCATTTTCCATTGCCGGCTGGGAAAAATAAAACTCTTCTGGCCCGCGTTTGGCAGTGAAAGTTCCCCGTCTGTCACGAAAGCTGAAGGCCTATGGCCATGGCTCGTGCCTGTCACGCGCGCTGACACTGGTGGTCAGCCCCCATTGAAGTGGTCCGCCCTTTGGTATGGCTTTTGAGCCTGGAGGACGGACGAGATGGCAAAACACCCGAAGCCCGAGGAGATCGTCGCGAAGCTACGTCAGGCGGACGTGCTGATCTCACAGGGCCAGAGCGTGGCCGATGCAATCCGCGCGCTCGGTGTGAGTTCGGTGACGTATTACCGGTGGCGGCGTGAGTTTGGCGGCCTGAAGTCGGATCAAGTTCGACGGATGAAGAGTCTTGAGACTGAGAATTCTCGGCTTCGAAAGGCAATCGCCGATCTCACCCTCGACAAGCTGATCCTGCAGGAGGCGTCCCGGGGAAACGTCTGAGCCCTGCGCGCCGACGCGCCTGTGTCGAGCACATCCAGCTGACGATGAACATCTCCGAGCGCCGTGCCTGTCGGGCGCTCGGACAGCATCGCTCGACACAGCGCAAGGTACCGCGGGGCCGCGATGATGAAGAGGCGCTGACAGCCGATCTCGTGGCGTTGGCCGAGAAGTACGGGCGCTACGGCTACCGCAAGATCAGTGCGTTGCTGAAGGCGGCCGGATGGTTCGTCAACGACAAGCGTGTCGAGCGCATTTGGCGACGTGAGGGGCTGAAGGTCCCAGCCAAACAGCCCAAGCGAGGGCGGATCTGGGACAACGACGGCTCCTGCGTCCGTCTTCGCCCGGAACACCGCAATCACGTGTGGTCGTATGACTTTGTCGAGGCCCGCACGCATGACGGGCGCAAGATCCGGATGCTCAACGTGGTCGATGAGTTCACACATGAATGCTTAGCGATCCGGGTCGCCCGCAAATTAAAGGCGATCGACGTCATCGACGTGCTCTCGGACTTGTTCATCCTGCGTGGCGTGCCTGGCCATATCCGTTCGGATAACGGCCCGGAGTTCGTTGCGAAGGCCCTCCAAGCTTGGATCACCGGCGTCGGAGCAAAGACGGCCTACATTACACCAGGCTCACCGTGGGAGAACGGCTACGTCGAAAGCTTCAACGCGCGGCTTCGCGACGAACTCCTGAACGGCGAGATCTTCTACACACTCAGGGAAGCGCAGGTCGTCATCGAAAGCTGGCGACGTCACTACAACGGCGTGCGCCCGCATGCCTCTCTGGGATACCGACCGCCGGCCCCGGAGGTGTTCATGCCAGCCTTCTCCGCTTGGCCGGCTGCGCTTGCCAGACCAGCTCCGCCGGCCAAGCTACCCGTGGCGGAGCGGCCCACCGTGCACTAACTCCACCCTTGGACCACCTCGTGGGGGCCGATCACGGGCGGTGGGTGTCCACATCAAGGTTCCTGGGTGAGCGTCAGACACTCTTCCAGCGCTCGCGATGCTCGCCGCTCACCCAACCGCTAAGCTGTTTAGCTCGCTATGCAGTAGTTTCCTGTTTGCCTCACTGCAAAATATCAACCAGGCACCACAGAAAAAGAAGCTATGATATTATTTGTCGTAAACCATACAGCATCATGTCGCTGATTACAGATAAAATGCCGATTCTTCACACATATAATTAAATAGCGCCATTTAACAAATATGTTACATGACAATAATTTTATCCAATTTGATAGCTAACTCTCAATAATTTCACGGCTGAGTTCAACATGTCTACGGATAAATGATTCGGCTCCAATATTTGATTCTACCATGCGTTGTTGTGCTTTTATTGCTCGCATTTGAGCTTCCTTGGGATGTATAGCGATTTCGCGTAAAGCCTCGCGTAAAGCTTTATAATCTTCTGGTGGTACGTATCGTATTGTATCACTACTGAAATAGTCTTTAAGGCCTCCAGTGTCTGTAGCAACAACTGGCACACCGGCTAAGACAGCCTCCTGAATCACCGTGATCCCACTGGCATGTCTATTCGGCTTTAACGAAACGCAAACTACGTTGGCCTCCGCAAGGTGCATTAGAAGCTCATCGTTCGTCTGTGCTTCCATAACCTGAAGATTTTGTCGCTCATTAGCAAGATACCTCGGTGCAGATTTAGATAATATCACAGCTGTAGCATTAGTTAATCCGTCTATAGCGCAAGCAAGGCATGTCCAGTCGCGATGCCGATCATTGCCGATAGATAAGATTCTAAAAATTTTACCATCTCTCACAATCGGAGGTATCATATTCTCCGATGGTATACCAAATGGGACCAATACAATACGTTTATTAGGAAATAAAGAACGAGCAACATCAAGGTTATCAGATGAGTGAACTGTCAATATATCGACATGGTTGATCAATCGACGATAGAAAAATTTATGAAGCGGTGTGAGTTTCTTCCAGCTATCGAAGAGCCAAACACTTTGTCCAATAAGTTTTGGCTTTCTTTTAGATATACATAAAATAGCTGCAACAGCAAGAAACTGCGCTTCAGTATGTGTCCAAATAACATCCGCCTTCGTTAAATTATCGCGTTGCCTAAAGGCATGGATTACATCAAATCCTGTTATTACCCGTAGACCAAGTCGGATAATTTTAACAAGAAACCCCTCACAATGGGATTCGGAGAATTTTACTACGCACCCCATATCTATAGCACGGCCATAGCCATAGGGGGTCTCATCATTGATACCAACCAACGTACCGGACATCCACGCTTTTCGCCAAGCTGCCGCATCTTTATTCGCAGCTAGGTGTACGAATACGTTAATAGTTTTATAGATCATCACCACTTCCGAAAATCAATCATATTTTTGTTTTCAAACATGCCTTAGTTCATACCGCTGTTGCCCAGATAAGCATAGTAATGTGTTTGCGACATAAATATGCTTGATACTGGAATTCGATATAAACATGTTGCCATACTGCGGTGAAGTCCAAAAATCACAGTGTACCAACTCTCATTGATTAAAACCGGCGTCTTAGCGTCCGGACCCATAACGGTGGTGCGGACGGCGTAGGTGTGATTCACGGCTTCCACGGGAGGGGCTGATGGATCAGTTCTGGCTGACGAACGAGCAGTTTGCGCGGATCGCACCGCACCTGCCCACAGACACGCGGGGCAAGGAGCGTGTCGACGACCGACGCGTGATCGGTGGTATCGTCCACGTGTTGAAGTCCGGCGGGCGCTGGACAGATGCGCCGCGGGACGTCTACGGGCCGAAGAAGACGCTCTACAACCGCTTCGTGCGCTGGGCGGCAAAGGGGGTCTGGGTCGGGCTGTTCGAGACCCTGGCCCAGGCCGGCGGGCCGCCCTCCCAGGTTCTGATCGACTCCACCGCCGTGAAGGCCCACCGCTGCGCCGCCGGCGGTAAAGGGGGGAGCAAGACCAGACAAGCGGCCCGACCGCCTTGTACCGTGTCAACCGCTTCGACCAGATCTGCCGGGCACACAACATCGAGCATCGACTCACCAAGCCAAACCACCCGTGGACCAGTAGCCAGGTCGAGCGCATGAACCGGACCCTCAATGAGGCGACCGTCAAACGATACCACTACGACACTCACGATCAGCTGAGGGACCACCTCGCCGCCTTCCTGGATGCTTACAACTTCGCTCGGCGGCTCAAAACCCTACGCGGACTCACCCCATACGAGGTGATCTACCGAACCTTCGGCAGACGATCCAAGCCGCTTCAGATACGATCCGACCCATTTCACCTCGGGACTGAACAGCTAAACTTGCGTGTTATCTAACGTCTCGGCGTAGTAGGCAGGTCGTCCGACGCGTTTTCAGCTCAGATTTAATTGGTACGGGATGTGATGGATCGCATTTGTAGAGCTGGAGCTGTCGCGAAGCACTTAACTCGATGCACGTCTCTCGCGGCATAACCATTGACTGCACCTCCGCACCTCCTAGATTGTCTTCTTGATAGGCGGATCTGATGCCATACGGTTGGCTTTTCAAATTTACCCAGCAGCGTCCCTGTAGATCAGGGTGACCGTTTTTGTTCTCCGCTCAATGCAATATACAACAATCCGGAAAACGAGCGCTGCTCGGCCTGGAATCGGTAGTTTAGGATCGCGCGCGCCCTTGAAGATGGTAGGGCCGCCATTAATATAATAGCAATAATTAACCCAACCTTGTTTCTAAAATTTATGTTGTGTGTCAGCAGTGCATACAAAAGCCGAGAACATAATGAAAGTGACGGACGCTCGTTTAAAACAATCTTCCTGTAGAAGCTACGTTCCAGGTAAAAAAAACCCGACCCTATTGAAACAAGCTTTAGTTCTGGTCTAAGGCGAAATACAATATTCCTGAGATGCTCCAATCTTTCGCAGTACCGCTTAAGCTCGGCATCGACTGCCTCCAAATTCGGAGGCTTGCCTCCGCCGGAGTGATTTGAGCCATGCACCCTGTAGCATCCTAACTCATCCGACAGACTAATGACTGTTCCCATGAATGGGGCAGCAAATAAAATCACGCCATCGACGACGCGCTCATAATTTACTTCTTCAATCAGTTCTGCGACATCACGGCGAAAGACATTGCCCGATGTTGGCGGGGTTATATAAGTTCCGTTTTTAAGAATTTCTCGCGCGAGTTCACCTTTATCGGTGAAATTCTTGAGGGACGGACTAGCTCGAGCGACGAACTGTCCATGTAAGTCAATCCTCGTTAGCGAAAATTGCAGCTTAGCCACACTCGGATCGAGGCGAGTGGCGATTTGTATTAGACTGCCTGGTTTGAGTTTGTCATCAGCATCTAAGAACATAACGAAAGGAGAGCTTGCCTCTCTTAAACCGGCCCGACAAGCAGCCAGTTGTCCTGAATTTTTTATTCGCAATGCCTTTACTTTAGAAAAACTACTAATGATCTCCCATGAGTTATCGCTAGAGCCGTCATCCACAACGATGACTTCGCAATGCTCATATCTTTGGTTTAATACGCTCTGGATT
The DNA here is from genome assembly GCF_008039455.1 of Methylobacterium sp. WL116. NCBI lineage: Bacteria > Pseudomonadati > Pseudomonadota > Alphaproteobacteria > Hyphomicrobiales > Methylobacteriaceae > Methylobacterium > Methylobacterium sp. WL116. The sequence continues at coordinate 6,064 of NZ_VRUV01000089.1, read as the reverse complement.
GCATCGCCAACATATTTGCCATAATTATAGTTAGCAATTATTACGCTTATTTTTAAATCTAACGCCATGCTTCTTATCCATATCTACAGAGTTAATACAAATCTTGCCATCGATCAATTATGAGCTCAATGGCTCCCATGCACTTTCCACGGGCGGGTCACTGTGACGGAGTGGTTGCGGACTAATCCATGAGGCGAATGATTCGGTCCTGATCTCTACCGAGCTGGGCCATCAAGTGCGTCCTCCATAAATGAAGTCGTCTCATCATTGCCGCTGATGCGTGCCGTGCTCATAGCTAATGTCCAACCTGTGGTACGACTACCACTTCCATTCACAACCGCCATGAACGCCATCCGGCCGATCTGCCATGCGTTGGTTAGCTCATAATGCTGCTCCAGTTCGTCCGACGCTTTACTGTCATGATCGCGCTTACAAGAGCTGCAGCTTTAATGAGACACTTCTGTGGTTGATTTCTTTGCGAGCGCAACGGACCCGCCGCCTTACCAAGGAGCTCGTCCTAGTAATGAGTTTACGTGGTGGAATTTGAGTCGGAGTCTGGGCAAACGTGGGGGTCGGTTTTGGGCTCATCGGCCGGCCTTGGCCAGCTTCAGAAGGTTGTGGGCGGTGCAGATCATCGCCCATTCGCCGCGGGCCTAATCGAGCCCGCGGAGCAGGAACGGTCGGAGGCCCCGGGCCTGCTCGATCTGCCCGAACACCGGCTGGACGACCTGCATCCTGAGGCGGTAGCGGCTCCGGCGGCCACCCCGTTTCAGCCGCTCGGCCATCGCACGTATCAGGGGCGTCTTCGTCAGCTGTCGACGACCGGCCGCATCCGCCTCTCCGTGGCGCGCCCGACCTGGAGCGAGATAGGCGGTGATCCGCGGCTGCTTCAGCGCTGCCAGGTTCGCCTCGTTGGCAAAGCCTGCATCGCCCGAGACCTCGCACGGCTTGCGCCCGAGATGAGCGCGGATGTCGTCGATGAGCGGCACAAGGGCGTGGGCGTCGTCGGCCCGTCGATTCACGCCCTGCACCACATCCTCGGCCGCGTCCGCCTCGCGCGCTTGCTCCAGCCAGGCGTCGACTGCGTCGGCTCAGCCGTCTTCATGCGTCCGTAGCTCATCGCCTTGTGGCGGGAGGCGTTGGCCTTCACCTTGGTCCCGTCCACCGCCAGGTGGGCGAACTGGACCAGACCAGCCGCACGGCACAGGCGCAGCACCTGCACGAACAGGTCCGACAGGGCCACGAGGTGGCACTTGCGGAAGTCGGCGATGGTGCGGCAGTCCGGCCGGTTCAGCCCGGGCACCGACATGAGGTCGACCCGTTCCTCGCAGGCCCGGGCGAGCTGACGCGAGGAGTACAGGCCGCGGCTGTAGCCGTAGAGCTGCAGCGCCACCATCGTCCCCGGATGGTAAGGCGGGTAGCCGCGCTCCTCGATGTAGGTGTCGAGGATGGCCGAGAGGTCGAGCGCTTTTCGCACCGTGTCGCGGACGAAGTGCGCCAGGTGCCCGGGGGGCACGAACTCGTGCAGCGAGGGCGGCAGCAACCAGCGCTGATCCACATCGGAAACAACTAACCTAAAGCCGGTGCTGCACGATTGATTTACTCAGCCGACCATTTGTCAGAAACTACCTCGCTGGGATAACGATAGATTTGCTGCGGTGATTGCTTCATTAGCGCTTTTTGATAATTCCGAAAGTTGCAGACCTAATAAAAAATAATTCGTTTCTAAGATTTTTACCCTCGAACAGAACCATGGCAGCAAAATAACACAGCGTGGCAACCGCAAGCGAGCCGTAAACAATTATGGCTTTGTTGCCATCCAGACTGAGGACAATCCAACAGACCGCTCCGCTGACGAGGGCAGCAAAGAATGGACCTGCAACCTCCCGAAGAATTCGGAGGAATTTAGCGTCAGTGAAATGTACAACACAGAGACAGATCCCAACAGAGTAAAAAATGTTGACGAAAGTTATAAGCCATACAGTTTCCAATGAAGATAAGTATTGACCAGCTGCAGCTGCTAAAACTCTAGCGAGACCAAGAATTAATACCGTTAAGAAAAATAGTAGATTTGCGTCCATGGCTAGTAGAAGCGCTGTACCCATTGACGCTGTAAGACTAAGCGCATAGCCAGCAGCTAGGATCCTCAGAAAGATCCCAGCTTCTTGCCAGCTTGGGCCGAGAGCTTGTGCCAAAATATCTGGACCGGCCGCAGCGAGGACGGCAGCCACAGGAAATGTCAAAAACGCCATAAGGCGCGATACCTTGTAAAAAATTTTGAGTAGATGGTCATGCTTTTCACTGAGGCTTTGAGAATAAAGCGCAGCCCAGGTTGGATTGCTGCACGCCTCAAACAAGAACCGTGACACTTGGTTTGCAAAATTATAGGCGCCTAGAGTTGCTGGACCAAAGGCGTTACCAAACAGGAGGCTTTCACCGGAGCGACATGCCAGGTCTGCGATCCGTCCACCCATAAGGATGCCGCCAGAGGAAAGGTGCTCCAGCATCGTCGCCGGCTGAAAAATGGCCTTTGGCTTTTCAAAAGCAAATAAGTTCAAAATCAATGTGCGGATAATATAGCTGATTAGAAACTGAAATGCGAGACTTCTCGCACCGTATCCAAGTATTCCCAGACTTACTGCGCAGATAGCACCGGACACTGTCGCGCAGAAGTCAGCAACAGCAATAGCAACAAGATTTCCTTGTCTAATCAATCGCGCAACTGGCAATATCCCAAGACTTAGGAACGGAAAGCTTATTGCCAGTATTAACATAAGCCCATTAAGTTGCGGCTCAGATGAAGCTATTGATAATAGATAGCCGCTCAATATTACTATGATTGACAGTACAAAGCTTACAATAATCAATATCCAGAACGCGGTTGACCAGATCGCGGGGGAGTTCGTCCGTTCTCTCGCTAACGAGAAACCCACGCCGCCGTCAGCTATGACTGCCAGGAAAGCGACCACGGGAACGGCGAGCGCGTAAATCCCGAACTCCTTTGGGCCCAACAGGTGCGCCATAAGCGGCAGAAGTGCGAGCTGAATAAGAATCTTAACGATGCTTACCGCTCCGCCTGCTCCCATATTCTTTAAGAACAGGGCGGTTCGTTCCTGCGGTTCGACCTCTTGGACAACATTGAGTGGAGGATCGGCAGCGTATCCGCCATCCATCACTAAATCCGGGGCAAGCGGAGACGGACCGGGCGGCGAAATAATTTCACGCTGTCGTGAAATATGATCGATCTCTACTCGTTCAGAAACTTCTCTGATGTAATTCACGTGTACAGAATAAGCTGAGCTACCATTGTTGTAAACAAAATTTTCGATTGATTTACGTGCAAAATCATAAATTTCATTCCTTTGCTCAGGTGTGCTTTCTCCCAATGAGTCCACGGCTTTCTTTACGATGACATAGAAGTCTGCACGCTTTGGTGCCTCAGACATGGCATTTCTGTTCCAGATCTAATTGAACTGCTTGATGAAAGATCTTATTTGCAAAAATATACGAACGGCCTGCCCGATAAATTTGCATTGGCTTTTTACTACAAGACAAGATTGCTACTGCTTCTGAAACATCACGTTGTCCTAGTTCAGTAAAGACGTGGTAGATTAAGGTTGATGTAGAATAGAAGCTGCAATGTAAAACCTGTTTGCATGCCCCGCGGTGACCATTTAGCGGCAAAGTGGGGCCGAGCAGACGTTAATCATTTTCGACGTTCCTTTGCATTTTTAGTAAAGCGTTACCATATTTCTCGAGCGCATGGAACGTCTGGACCCATGGGCGACAAGCGCAGAGATGCTTCAAACGGTTTCGGATCCGTCCCATACCGCGAACTTTGGCCAAGGCCTAGCGTCCTAACAGGTTTGACTCATGTTCTCGTAGCCGAAAATGGTTCGGCCGGGGGCGGAGTAATGGAGCTTTTTATCTACCAGGTATGTTTTTTCAATGTGATGGATGGCACTGCAGGGGAGGGGTAGCCTCAAGCATAATTAACCCAGAGGGAATCCGGCCGCTGCGGCTGGCATCGAGAAGCGTTCCCCTTTTGCAGAGTTTGGATTTCGCTGATTTCTTCATGGGATGGGGCGCAGCAATCTTGAGCGGTAGAGCTGCAAGGAGTTGATCAGGCTGTTGCTGCGGCTGCAGCGCGTGGACAAAACCTTGCGCACCTCCTCGAAGTCCCCCTCGACCGACCGCAAGGAGCGAGGCGAGCAATCCAAACCCGGCGGGGGCAAGCCTAGGCACGATAGTCACAGCTGGTGATGAGCGACTATCCCGATGCCGTCGTCGAGCATCGTCAGGATCGCTGCACATGCTGCGGTGGCGCCCTGCACGGAGATCTTCCCGCCGAACTCGTCGGCGTCTCCGAGCGGATCGAGCTGCCAGAGGTGGCCCCGTTCGTGACGCAGCATCGGCGGTTGGCCGTGCATTGCCCGACCTACGGGGCGCGGCTGTATGCGGTGGCAACCTATTACAAGACCTTCCAGGCGCTCTCCTACGAACGACTCCAGGCGGCCTTGTCGGATCTGTTCGGTCTGACGCTCAGCTAGGGCGGGCTAATGAACCTGCTCCAGCATGCGCAGGGCCGCCGCAGGGCCGCTTCCGCTACGGTCGCGAGGTCGCCGTGTCGGCCCTACGCCGGGCCGTGGTGGTCGCCTCGGACGAAACCGGCGTCCGGATCAAGGGCAGCAACGCCTTCCATTGGGTCTTCCATTCGGCCCAAGCCGTGGTTCACACGGCCTCGCCGACGCGGGGCGCCGTCGTGGTGCGGGACTTAATGGACGGCCACCAGCCATCGGTGTAGATCTCGAATCGCTACACCGCCCAGCAGGGTCATGCCGCCACGCACCAGACCTGCCACGTTCATCTCGCCCGCGACGTCGCCTATGTCGTCGATGCGAGCGACGATCCGGTCCCCTGACGTTTGCAGCTCTAGCTGCAATCCGTGTCCGCCCTGGCCGAGTGCGTCACCACCTTGGCCACGTCAACTCTGTCCGCCAAGCGCCGGAGCTTGGATTGACAACTCGGGGCCATCCTCGCAACGCTGAGTGGTTGCGATCTGACCCGAAGCCTCCAGGCCAAGATCGGCCGCGCTCACGATCAGCTCCTCGTCTTCCTCGCCCACCCCGGTGCGGTCGAGCCGACAAACAACGGCTCCGAGCGGCTGCTGTGCCCGTCCATCATCCAGCGGAAGGTCGCCAACGCCTACCCCGCGATGTGGGCCGCCGAGGGCGAAGCCGCCATCCGCACCGTGGTCGATACCGCCCGCCTCACAGGCAGCACCCCCTTCGGCACAATTCTCAAAACCGTCGGCGCCTGAACCGCACGATTACGGGGGGGGTTAATTACCATGGCGCTTCGTTATAGAGCACACGGAGAGGGGGCGGATTGAACAATGCCAACGGCTGCTCAGGGTTGGGATTTATCTGGCTTTGCGGCCAGCATTAGCGGGGAACCATCCAGCGCTGGCAGCATCGCGCACCTCATGCTGCAGCAGACGGGCGGCCCGCTTCTATTGTTGTCACTAGCTACGTCGATTATCATACGAATCGCGCTATCAGCGATTTCCCGGCCGAAGCCTTGATCAGGCTGGCGCTAGTTGTAGGCACCCATCTACTGAGTCAGAAGCTTTATGCCAGCGGTCCACTCGCGGTGGTCACAGCCGGACTGCTCGTCGGCGATAGGCCCTCCACGCGACGCTATGAGCGGGCGGGCGTAGGGCTACGTTTCACCCCTTTGAACGCTCGTTGACGAAGTCCTGAACTGTGTCCTGTTCCTACTGATCGGTCTGGAAGTGTGGCTTGTGGGGCGTCGCCCTCATCTTGGCCTTCTTGGAGCGGCGCACCAATGACTATGGACGGCAAGGCCTCGCCGCTGACAGTTGACGAGGCAGCGTCGGAAACGCCCATGTTAGTTCCCCCTATCCGCTCACAACGCTCTCGACACGACTTAAAAAGTAGCTATTTAAATTTGCATACCTGACATGTTCATTTGCATAAATAACAAATCCACTGAGGATGAAAAAAATTATTACTGCTTCAGAACCAAACTTAAGTACAAACCC
>NZ_VRUV01000899.1:0-1086 GCF_008039455.1 Methylobacterium sp. WL116 | reverse complement strand
CGCTGGGCGCGCAACCCGACCGCGGCGACGGCGCCGGAGCGGATCGCGCCCAGCGTGCCCTGCATCCCGTCGATCAGGTACCCGTAGAGGTCGCGGATCTCGGGTCCGAGCGCCTTCTGGCCGAGGAAGTAGGCGACCGGGTTCGGCGCCTCGTAGCGGGTGAGGTTGAGGATGCCGACGTCGACCATCGCCACGGTGACGCGGGCCGCCTCGCCGGCCTTGAGCCCCGCGAGCCGGATCGGCAGGGTCAGGTCCTGGCGCGGGCGCGTCTTCTCCGGGGCCTCGACCGAGACCGTCAGCGCCCGCTCGGCCCGGTCGACCGAGAACCACGCCAGCCCCAGCGCCCGGCCCGGCAGGCGCTTGGCGGCCTGGTCAAGCGGCCGGTAGGCGGTGGCGACGAGATAGGCGCCGGCGCCCCACTCGGCCTTGACCGGGATCGACACCGTGACGCCGCCCTCCGGCACGTCCACGTCGAGCACCGCCTGCAGCCGGTCGCCGACCACCGTGACGGTGGCGCGGCCCTTGAAGCGCGGGTTCAGCCGCGCCTGGAGGGTGTCGCCGGCCGTGTAGGCCGCCTTGTCGAGGGTGAGGTCGAGGAGGTCGGGCACCTCGGCCGTCTCCGAGCCGCTCCAGCCGACGCTGAAGCTGACGGAGGCCGCAGCCCCCGGCCGGCCCGGCGCGCTGACCTCGAGGCGGTACTTCCCGAAGCCGAGCGCCCGGGCCACCTTGGCCGGCGCGTCGGCCTTCAGGTCGAGGGTGCCGTCGGCGACCCGGCGCACGGACTTCACCGGCTCGAACGACCAGCGGCCGTCGGCGCGATACCATTGGTAGGTCTGCTCCAGCCGCGACAGCGTCCAGGTCGCGCCGGCCTGCGCCAGGCGCGTGCCGTCGGGCGCGGCCATCACCACGTCGAAGCCGGCGGTGCCGCCGACGGGCAGGTCGTCGCCAAAGCCCTTGCGGATCGCCAGAACCGGGCCCTCGGGCAGGATCGGCAGGGTGAGGCTGCGCGACAGCGCCCGCCCGCCGGGCTCGCCGACCGCGAGCGTGATCTTGGCCTCGACCGGGCGCGGCGCGCCGTAGAGGTAG
>NZ_VRUV01000898.1:0-1086 GCF_008039455.1 Methylobacterium sp. WL116 | reverse complement strand
CCCGCTCGACGGCGCGGACCTGCTCGACGCGCTGCGGGCGCAGGCGGTGCCGGCCTACGAGGTCCGCGTGCGCGCGCCCGGCCTCGAGGCGCTCTACCTCGACGCCCTCGACGGCGGCCCCGCGGGCCTGCGCCTGGCCGAGGCCGCGCGATGATCGGCGCCGCCTTCCGCGTGATGTGGATCAGCCTGATCCGCGACCGCGCCGCCCTGACGATGGCCTTCGTGCTGCCGACCGTCATCTTCGTGATCTTCGCCGCGATCTTCTCGGGCGCGATCGGCGACCGCATCCGCATCCATCTCGGGCTCGCCGACCTCGCCGGCACCGCCACCACCGAGCGCCTGATGAAGGCCCTGGAGGCCGACCCGTCGCTCCGCGTCACCCGCCTGCCCGAGCGCGACTTGGCCGGAATCGTCGCCACGGTGCGCCGCGGCGACGTCGACGTGGCGCTGGTGATCCGCAGCGACCTCGCAGCACCGGTGGCCGGTGCGGCGTCCGAGCAGCCGGTGGTGCTGGTCGAGAGCCCGGCCAAGGCGCTCGCCACCCCGATCGCCCTCGGCCAGCTCCAGCGGGTGCTGAACGAGGCGCTGCCCGACGTGGTGCTGTCGCGGGTCGTCGCCGATGTCGAGCGCAGCGGCAAGATCGGCGCCGACGAGCGCGCCTTCCTCGACGAGGCCTTCGCCGAGCAGCGCGCGAAGAAGGAGCCGTTCAGCTTCGCCTCGCTGGTCGAGCGGCGCAGCACCGCGGAAGGCGCCGCCAACGAGCGCGTGCGCTACTATGCCGGTGCGATCACCGCGGTGTTCCTGCTGTTCGCCGCGATGCAGGGGGCGATGTCGCTCACCGAGGAGCGCGCCACCGGCCTCGCCGACCGGCTGATGGCGGGGCCCGGCGGCCTGGGCGTCATCGTGCTGGGCAAGTTCGCCTTCCTCACCGTGCAGGGCGTCGCCCAGGCCGGGCTGATCTTCGCGGCCGCGGCCCTGCTCTACGGCGTCGAGATCGGCCCGCACTGGCCGGCCTTCCTCGTCACCTGCGCGCTGGTCTCGGCGATGGCGGCCGGGCTCGCGCTCGCCGCGGGAGGGTTAGCCATA
>NZ_VRUV01000897.1:0-1098 GCF_008039455.1 Methylobacterium sp. WL116 | reverse complement strand
ACCCCGGCGCGCAGCCGCTCGCGCCGCCGCCCGCCGATGCCGGAATGCCAGGCCGCCGGACGGACGCCGAAGCGCTGGGCGAAGCGGTCGAGAAACTGCGCCGTCAGCGCGATCTCGGGCATCAGGATCAGCGCCTGCCCGCCTGAGCGGACGCACTCCGCCACCGCCTCGAAGTAGACCTCGGTCTTGCCCGAGCCGGTGACGCCCTCGAGCAGGACGGCGCCGCTCCCGCCCGCCTCCGCGGGGGCGGCGACCAGGTCCGCGACCGCCGCGGCTTGCGCCTCCGACAGCGGCACCCGCGGGAACTCCGGATCGGGGGGGAGCGCCACCGGCTCGGGCGCGAGCGCCACCGTCTCCAGCGCGCCGTCGTCGATCAGCCCGTCGATCACCGAGAGCGAGACCTCGGCCGTCTTGGCGAGCACGCTCTTGCCCCGGATCTCGCCGTCGGCGGCGACCGCCAGAACCTTGTCCCGGGCCTTGGTCGGGCGGGCCGGGAGCTTGCCGGTGGTGCGGACGCCGACGCGGACCACCTCGGCGGCGGCCGCCTCGTCGGGCAGGCGCAGCACCATGGCGAGGGCCGAGCCCTTCGGGGCCAGGGTGTAGCGCGCGATCCAGTCCACCAGCCTGCGCAGCGGCTCGGAGAGCGGAGCCACGCCGAGATAGCCGGTGACCGGCCGCAGGTTCGAGCCGCCCGCCGTCTCCGCCACGCCCCAGACCACGCCGACCGTCTCGCGCGGCCCGAGCGGCACCTGCACCACGTCGCCCGCCGCCAGCGCCAGGCCCGCGGGCACCGCGTAGCTGTAGGCGGTGTCGATCGCGAGCGGGATCAGGATCTCGACGACGTGCGGCATGGACCTGGGCGTTGTGTTGCGGGGACCGACGGCATGTTCCGGTTTTGTACCATGAAACGCGCCGTCACGCAGAGGTCGTGCCTTCCGACGGCGGGCGCAAGCGCGGAACGAGCGGCAGCGCGGCGAGGCTCAGCACCGCCATCGCCCAGAAGCCGCGGCCGTGGAAGGCCGAATATAGCGGACCGGACGCGAGCGTCGCCGCCGCGCCGGCGAGGCCGAGGCCGACGGTGCCGTAGAGCGCCAGCGC
>NZ_VRUV01000896.1:0-1099 GCF_008039455.1 Methylobacterium sp. WL116 | reverse complement strand
GCCACCCTCCCCCGCACCCAAGTCGGGCCCGCCCTCTTTGGGCACACACGGTGCGGATCTCGGGCAGGCCCGAGATCCGTCGGGGGGGAGGGAGAGGCGCTTCCGCTTCGGTCGCGGCGCATGACGTCGGCTTGCTGAGCCGCCGGCTCGCATCCGATCCGGCGAAAACCGCGCCCTGTGCGCCACCTCACACCGGCCCCGATCACCGCGCTTGACGCAGACCATGATGGTCATCATGTCGGCTTATACATGATGATCATCATGTTCGAGCAGGAGAGATCGGCCATGTCCACCAAGCCCGCAGTTCTCGTCACCGGCGCCTCGTCCGGGATCGGTGCCACCTATGCCGACCGCTTCGCGCGGCGCGGCCACGACCTCGTGCTGGTCGCCCGCGACGGGCAGCGCCTCGAAGCCCTCGCCGACCGGCTGCGGCGCGAGGCCGGAATCGCCGTGGACGTGGTCCAGGCCGACCTCACCGTGGAGGCCGACCTCGCCCGCGTCGAGGCGCGCCTGCGTGAGGACGCGCGCATCGGCGTGCTCGTCAACAATGCCGGCGCGGCGGTGCTGGGGCCCTTCGTCGACCAGAATCCCGGTCCGCTCGCCGCCCTCATCACCCTCAACGTCACCGCGCTGACGCGGCTCGCCAACGCCGCGGCGCCGCGCTTCGTCCGGGCCGGCACCGGCGCGATCATCAACATCGGCTCGGTCGTCGGCCTCGCCCCGGAACTCGGCATGTCGGTGTACGGGGCGACCAAGGCCTTCGTGCTCTATCTCAGCCAGGGGCTGCATCTCGAGCTCGGGCCCAAGGGGGTGCACGTCCAGGCGGTGCTGCCGGCCGCCACCCGCACCGAGATCTGGGAGCGGTCCGGCGCCGACGTGAACACCCTCGACAACGTCATGGAGGTCGGCGAGCTGGTGGACGCCGCCCTCGTCGGCTTCGACCGGCGCGAGACCGTGACGATCCCGCCGCTGCCCGATGCCGGGCAGTGGAGCGCCTACGAGGCCGGGCGCCAGGCGATGCTGCCCAATCTCGGGCGGCCGCATGCGGCGGAGCGCTACCGCGCGGCCTGAGCCGCCGGCGGCTCAGGCCGCGCGGTAG
>NZ_VRUV01000895.1:0-1101 GCF_008039455.1 Methylobacterium sp. WL116 | reverse complement strand
ACGCCGGTGAGCGTGCCGTGGCGCTCCGGGCTGACCCAGACCTGCCCCTCCGACCACAGCGAGGCGGCGCGCAGCTCCCGGACCTTCGGATGGGCGGCGGCGGCGATGCGCTCATCACCCGCGAGCGCCACCGCGACGCCCTGGAGCGCTGCGTCGCCCATCTCGACCGGCTGCCCGCCGTCGCGGCGATGCCGGAATTGGTGGCCGAGGATCTGCGCCTGGCCGTCCGCGCGCTCGGCGAGGTCGGCGGCCATGTCGGGATCGAGGCGGTGCTCGATCGCCTGTTTTCCGGCTTCTGCATCGGCAAGTAGCGCGGCTTTCCCCCTTCCTTGCGCGGAGCGAGGGGCGGTTCGATGCTGTCGCGCTGAACAGGCTGCGCGCGTCGCACGGGCTGGTCGCCCAAGGCGATGTCGACGGACGACGCCGACGATGTCGACCCTGTCACCGGCTTACGCGAAACACGCCCGATGTTTCACGTGAAAACCCGATCGCGTGTCACGAGCGGGTCAGGAACATCCCGGTGAGCAGGAAGCCGAAGCCGGCGAGGCCGAAGACGCCTTCCTTGCGCTGGCTCGGATCGATGAAGTGGGCGATGGCCCCGCCGGCGCAACAGAGCGCACCCAGGCCGATGGTGATGATGTGCATCGTCTCGATCCTCGTTGGTCGCCCTCGCACGTGCGAGGTCTGCGATGTCACGAAATCCCGGGTGTCCGGGACGGACGCCGTTGTCCGTTCATAAGTCGTTCACAGATCGTCGATGACACGCGATCGTGAGTCCCGCAAGGGGTTTCATCGCGAGTCGGCATCCAAATTCGCAATGATCGACTGCCGAACGCAGTCGACCATCGTGCGGCAAGGCTCGGGCCGGATGGATCGACTGATCGAATGCAGTATTCGTTGCCGAAGGCGACGGCACCGTGCCTCTGGATGGGGCACGATCGATGCCATCCCCTTCAGCGGATCCCGGGCGATTGACCTTTCCGCAGCGCGGCGGCACATCCCGCGGATGCATGAGACGTCTCCACAAGCCTTCGATGTCCTCGTCGTCGGCGGCGGCCATGCCGGCGTCGAGGCGGCGGCGGCCGCCGCCCGGTGCGGCGC
>NZ_VRUV01000894.1:0-1105 GCF_008039455.1 Methylobacterium sp. WL116 | reverse complement strand
GTTCAGCGATGCGGGAAACCGCCGCTCGCCCGTGGCGCGCGCGGCGGTTTCCCGCATCGCTGAACCGAACGCGGGCGCCCGCATTTTCCCGGCATGACCGACACGCCCGCGAAACCGCCCGCCGATCCGATCACCGAAGGCGCCCGCGCCCGCAGCCACGGCCGCCCGAAGGATGCATGCCCCTACCCGGTCGGGTCCGATGCGCGCAGAGCCTGGCTCGAAGGCTACGACGGCACACCCGGCGATCGTGCCCCCGACCCGCCGATGGATGGCGGCTGAGATCGCATCGATACCCGCTGAGGTCGGTTGCCCGCCGACCCGCGCCGGCGATACCTTGGCCGGATGAGCCGCACCCGCTTCCAGACCTTCGACGATTCGAGCCACCGCAAGGCGGCGGAGCGCGTCGCCGCCCTTCGTGCCGCCCTTCGGGAAGCCGGCGTCGACGGCTTCGTCGTGCCGCGGGCCGACGAGCACCAATCCGAATACGTCCCGGCCAATGCCGAGCGTCTCGCCTGGCTGACCGGGTTCACCGGCTCGGCCGGCACTGCCGTGATCCTGGCGGATGCCGCGGCGCTGTTCGTCGACGGACGCTACACCCTGCAGGCGCCGGAACAGGTCGATCCCGGCGTGGTCGCGATCGTGCCGCTCGCCGAGAGCACCGCCGAGGCCTGGATCGCCCGGACGCTGCGGCGCGGCGCGGTGCTCGGCTACGATCCCTGGCTGCATACGCCCGATGGCGTCGCCCGCCTGGAACGCGCGGCCGCCAAGGCCGGCGCGGAGGTGAAGGCGCTCTCCGAGAACCCGGTGGACGCGGTCTGGGCCGGGCGACCGAAGCCTCCGGCCGGACGCGTCGCCGCCCATCCGCTGGATTTCGCCGGAGAGGCCGCGAGCGAGAAGATCGCGCGCATCCGCGCCGAGCTCGAGACCGGCCAGTGCGATGCGCTGGTGATCTCCGATCCGCACAACCTCGCCTGGGCGTTCAACCTGCGCGGGGCCGACGTCGGCCACACGCCGCTCGCGCTCGGCTACGCCGTCCTGCCGCGCGAGGGCCGGCCGCGGCTCTTCCTCGCCTCCGGCGACGTGACGGCGGAGGCGCGCGACGCGC
>NZ_VRUV01000893.1:0-1106 GCF_008039455.1 Methylobacterium sp. WL116 | reverse complement strand
GCAGAGGCCGAGCCCGGCCGCGCTCGACCCGGCCGAGACCAGGACGCTCGCGCGGGCATCCGCATCCTCGATCGGCGCCGCGTCCTCGTCGACGTAGCCGGTGTATCGCAGCTTGGCGCGCAAATCCTCGTCCACCGGCCAGGAGGCGTCGAGGGCGACGAGATCGGGGTCGCCGTGCACCAGCACCGCGTCGTAGATCCCGGCCACGCGCGCATGCGCGATGCGGATCTTCCGCGGCTTCTCCGGCGCGACGAGCACGTCGCGGATCGAGGCGAGGATCAGCGGTCGCGGGCGCCGCTCGGATGCCGCCTCGACGAGGTCGAGGAATTCGGCTTCGAGCGCTCGGCGGCCGAACGGGAACAGCTCGGTGATCACCACGTCCGGAGCCGTCTCGGCCAGCGCCTGCCGAAGCAGCGCCCGGCGTGCCGCGAGCAGGTCGGCGCCGGCCGCGTGCCCGTCCACGCCAAGAAGCCGCGCGAAGGCGGTGCCGACGATGTGCAGCGGCGGCAGTTGCACGAGGCGCAGGCCGTCGAGCCGCACCATCGGCGCAGGGCCGCCGCCCGAGACCAGGGTCACCGCATGGCCCGAGGCGGCGAAGGCGCGGCCGATCGCGGCGGCGCGGGTCAAGTGACCGGCGCCGAGGAGATGCGTGACGGCGATCAGCGCCCGCATGCGCAGGCCTCCGCTCGCTCGGGCACCGATGCGGGACGCGGCGGCGCGATTCCCGCCGAGGCGGCGAGCCGCCCGCCGATCAGGTCGATGCCGGCATCGAGCGAGAAATCCCGCATCAGGCGCGCGCGGGCGGCGTCCGCGAAGCTCCGGCGCCGCACCGGATCGCCGGCGAGCCGCAGGATCGCCGCGGACAACGCCGCGGGATCGCTCTGCGCGACCAGGCATCCCTCGACGCCGTCGGTGACGAATTCCGGCGTGCCCGCGAAGGCGGTCGCGAGGATCGGCAGCCCCTGCGAGGCGGCCTCCATCAGCACGTTGGGCAGGCCGTCGCGGTCGCCGGACGGCGCAGGCTTGGTCGGCAGCACGAAAAGGTCGGCCGCCCGCATCGCCGCGATCACCGCCGGTTGGGCCAGGGCGCCCCGGAAGGCGACGCG